>CAZVVF010000453.1:0-4511 GCA_964630575.1 uncultured Burkholderiales bacterium
GGCGAGTCGGCTTCAGCACGCCCACGCCTCGAAGGCTGTGCTGTCGACCCTGGTCGGACAGGCGGGGCAGAGTTTTGATGCGGGTCTTCCCTTTGTCGAAATTTTCCCGACCTGGTGGTTGTGGTGTCACTCAGTGCTGTTCTCGGTCGTCGCGATGGTGGGGTTTGCTGCGGCGCATAAGGCCCAGAAGGAAAGACCCTTCGGTCCTTTTCTCTGTTACGCTTTGGTGGTGTTTACTCTGCTCAAGAACAGTCTCGATGGAGGCCCCCTGGATAGCCAAACGATAGCGGCCATTCCCTATTTTGTGGCTCTCTCTGGGTATGAGCGTGGGAAGGGGTTGGGGTTGGCAGGAGGGCTCTTGGCGGTGACGCTCTCTCTTTCAGGGATGGAGTTCGCAGGCTACGATCTTTGGCGCTTATTCTCGGCGCTGATATTTTTTGCCATACCTCTGGTGGGCCAGTGGGCCTGGGACAGGCCGGGGCTCAAGGCTTGGCTGGCTGTGCTGGCTCTGGTCTGCCCGTTGCTTCTCGGTCCAGCGCTACTCTACAGGGGCCATTTTCGAACCCCTCGCTTGCCGAACTCTGCAGCGACGCTGCACTATGGTCTTGAAAAGCTGGAGAAGGGATGGACTGTGAGCCTGGTCTCTCAAGGCCCGCTGGGCGAGGTCCCGGTGGAATTAGGCAGGATCAAAGACGTGCGGAGAGGTCATCGAGTGGTGCTTTCCCGTTTGCAGTTGGAGCGGGACACGACTCCTATCGAACTCTGCGACACCTTCTCCTTGAACCTCTTCCGTAGGCCCGTTGTTTGGTATCAGAGTCCGACCTATGCTGTGATCGAAGGGCCTATGCCCCTGCCTGGGTCGGAGTCTTGGAAAGAGAGTGAATTTGTGACAGGCTTCTTGCGCGATGAGACTGAGGGCTCGCACCGACTGGTCCTGGAGTTGGCCGTTGGTAGTGGGGTGAACGTCGCGGCCGACGCCTTGGGCCGCGAGTCTTACGCTGCGGAGTTCTTTGGGCTGCTGTATGAAAAGCCCGACCCTCTGAAATCGTGGAGCAACACCGAGCCGTGAGAAGGATGGTCGTTGTCTCTCTCGTTCTCCTTTTGTTGGGGTCTGTTTTCAGCCTGCCCTTCGGATTGCTCACGAAGTACGTGGTGGACATCATCGCCTTGGGTTACAGTATGTCCAAGACCGTTCTCTTGTTGGGATTTGGACTCGTTCTTGCGCTACTGGTCGAAAGACCACTGCCGTTGAAGGTTACTTGGCAGTTTCCTTTGGCATTGGCTCTGATGATGCTCTTCAACCTCACTCAGTTTCTGTGGTATTGCCATCGCTTTCAACTGCATCCCCCCGATTGGACGGCCATGGTTCGCAACGGTCTGTGGAGCATGAGTCGCTTGGACCACTTTCACACATCCAAGGCCATGCTGAGTTCGCTGCCCACCAGCCTGGCCTACAAGACAGACGTGGGATACGCGTTCGGGGCCGTCTTTCCCAACTGGCTCCTACTGGGTCAGTTCGCCTGCTTCGGTGGACTCGTTGTTCTCTGTGTTCTGGCTTGTCTCCAGGTGTTGAAGAGTCGTCCCAAAGGAGAGGCTATCAGCTTTGTCCTGGCGAGTTTTGTGCTCATCAAGTGCGCCGTCGACGGTGGACCGTTGGTCCCGGAATTCTGGGTCGCGCTGCCCTTCGTCTGCGCTGTGAATTGGGGACGAAAAGGACTCGCCTGGTCAGCAGGGGGCACGTTGATCTACACGATTTCTCTCTTTTTTTGGAAATGGCGGGCTCCTTTTGTTCTGCTGTACGGTATTCTCCCGTCGCTGCTCTTGATCGGGGCGCCGTGGCTTTCCCAGAAGCACAGAAGAGCCGCTGCTGGATGTTTGCTCTTGGCTCTGCTCTCACCGCTCGCTCGTTGGTGGCTGGACCCCATTTCTCGGATCCAGCCGTTCGCCCTGAACACTATGGTGTACGCTGGGAGTCGGTTGGAGAGCGGATGGCTGATTCACGTCGTTTCCCCCCGGGAGATCGTTCTTGCAGATCGGGCTCAGGCGGACGTTGTGGAGCAGCTCTACGATCCTTCGAGCGGCCATTTTTTTGTCGAGTTGGCCCTCAAAAAAACGACGAACCCCTACACCCTTTGTCGTGATTTGGGGTTGGAACTCAGCCGAAAGCCTCTGTCCTGGTATAACGGTCGCGTTGTGGTAACCTCCGACGTTTTGTTTTTGCAAGGCCAGCTCGATGAGGTTCTGGCTTCGCCTCTTGTGCTCTCGAGCAAGGTGGAGTCTTCCGGTCGTTATACGCGCCTCACCCTGGAAATGAGACCAGGGGTCAACCGCGACCTCGGTATCTCGGTTTTGGGGCCCAAGCTGAGTGTTGTTAGGAATTTT
Organism: uncultured Burkholderiales bacterium; assembly: GCA_964630575.1. Classification (GTDB taxonomy): domain Bacteria; phylum Vulcanimicrobiota; class Xenobia; order Xenobiales; family JADMJV01; genus JAEXNA01. The sequence continues at coordinate 2,383 of CAZVVF010000453.1, forward strand.
CAAATGAGCTATCCCGTCTCCGACTGAGAGGTCCGTCGGGGAGTCGAGACGGCCGATCGGCCAAAGCCGGGGCGGCGATTTGGGACGGGCTCTGAATCTTTTGTTATACTGCCATTGGGAATGTCGCTTTACTGCAAAGAGAAGAGTCGGGGAACCTCGTTGTTTGAGATGATGATCGTCATCGCGATCTCATCGATTATCCTTGTGAGCATCGGCAATCTCATTCGAGTCGGTGTGGATTACTATTTTTACAGCACCGCCCAGATAGAAGTTCAGCGCAACGCCCTTTTGAGTTTGAGTATCATGACTCAGGAGTTGACGGGTAGTACCTACGAGAGTGTCTATACCGAGAACAGCGCGCCCCCGACGCTCGACCCCAACGACGGACTGCTGTTCGCCTCGGCGGTCAATGAAGACGGTGTTGACACGGATGTTGCACCGGGTCATCAAGGGTACCCGGGGGATACGGTTCGAGACTCGGGAGGGAACCTTCTGTGGATCAATATGATCTGCTACTACATCGGTGAGGTGGACGGAAAGAAAGCGCTCCTGCGTACACGAGAACGACTGGCGGGGCCACCTTTCTCGACGAATCCACCGGACCCCGTGGCGCTGGGGCTCAACGATATCGCCCACTTTAAGGCGATCGCTTCGCCCGTCCGTTTTATGGCCCGGGGAATCACGAAGATGAAGACAGTGGAGAAGACTGACGCGCTGGAGATCACCCTGACAGCTGAGGTCAAGGAGGGGCGCAACTGGCTCGAGATGGATGTCTCAACCACGATTGTGCCGAGGAACTAGAGTCATGCTGGACGGTGGAACGTGCTAAGGCGACGCCAGCGGCGGGGACACAACCTGCTGGAAGCGATGTTGGCGGCGATGCTCTTTGCCACTGTTGTGGTAGGGCTTTTAGGGCTCTGGGAAATGCAGTTTCAGGCCATGCTCAAATCTAAGGAGACCGCGGTGGCTTCTTTTGTTGCTGAGAAGATCATGGAAGAGTGTGTCGCCGCTGGCTTTGGCAAGGCTAAGGACCTCTATAGCTACAAACCGTCGCAGGTGAAGGTCGACAGTCGCACCAAGTCCGGCACGAGAACCACTGTTTATAGATTCGAGATCACGGTGGACTCTCACCCTAGTTCGGTCGACCAAGAATTGGTCACGGTCAAGGTGTACTACAATCGAGACGAAGGCGAAGTTGACGACAGCAACTTTGATAGCCGGGGAAAACGCACCGTGGAGTACCACACCTACCTCAATCGAAACGGATGATGTCGAAGACTCTTCTGATCCTGTTTTCTGTTCTGCTGGTGGGCTGTCTTCCAACGGGTGTTGGCCGCAAACTCTACACCTCGCCTAGCTTTCCTGTGGACCAACCGATCGCTCCCTCTCAGGCACTCGCTGCCGGAGGCAAGTTCATAATTCTAGAGGACCAACCGGGGGAGTTGATCTGGTTGAGGGGCCTGTCTGCTCGTGTGGTGGATGAGGCTGGCAACGGGCGCTCTGACGAGTTTCAGGGGTACTCCACTCTGGACTTCTATTTGGCACAGTGGCACAACGAGAAGTTCGGAACGACACAGAGTTCGCGATTGTTCGGATTCGGCAACGGTGTTTCCCGGATACAATTCCCCACCGGGTTCGGCCTTGCGCTCAAGAGCAATGAGCCACTGTGGCTGACCACCAGAGTGGTCAATCCTTTCTCGGACCGGCCCAACGAGACTCTGCAGCAAAAGGTGTCACTCGACTTTGTTCGAGAGAGGGGGTTGGAGACTCCGATGCGCCCCCTTTTGGCGAGAGCGGTGACAGCGGCGGTGGGGGAAAACCTAGAGTGGAAAGTCCCCAGTGGCGGGAGTAGCGTTCGTACCGACATCACCGCCAGTCTCGGCTTGCTTGCCCCGACCCGACTCCACGCCGCAACACTGTGGTTGGAGAGGTATGGGCGTCGCGTGGTGCTTCGGGATACGACGTTGGGAGCCGATCTTTTGACTTTGGAAGCGGAAACGAGCGAGTCAGGCAGGATTTCCAGTTTGCAGAGCTTCTCTAGTGAAGAGGGGGTTCTTCTCGATCCGGCTCATCGTTATGAGATCGAGACGAGCTACACAAATCCGACGTCTCAGTCGATACGCGGGGTT
>CAZVVF010000454.1:0-4511 GCA_964630575.1 uncultured Burkholderiales bacterium
AGAAGGAAGCGCTCAAACTTCTCGAGCCGGAACGAGCCCACCAAGAGGCCGTGGCTATCGGTCGTGCCTTCAAGGCCAAGCGGGACTATGTGGTTGAACGACTCACCAAGATGGGGATCCGGCAGGCCTCAGCCCCTCAAGGTGCCTTCTACATTTGGGCCGATCTCAGCGGTCTTCAGCCTCCCCTGCAGAGGGGCATCGACTTCTTCAGAGCCGGCCTCAAGGAACGAGTCATCACTGTGCCGGGCGTCTTCTTCGATGTCAATCCAGGTCGACGCCGGACCCACTCTCGGTTTGCCAATCTGTGTCGTATTTCATACGGACCACCACAAGAATCCGTCGAGATGGGAATGGATGCCCTCGAGCGAGTCATCGCTCAGACCCAATAGGAACACCCTGTTGTGCTCTGCCTGAGGTGCTCTTGCGAAAACCTCGAATCAGCCCGCTACTGCCGTGGCTGCCAGGCCGTCTCGCCCAAGGGGACCTCGGCGGTACCTTTGGCTCCGTGACCAACGGGGCTCGTCAACAAGTCAGCGACCTCACCGGACAGGCCTTCAAAATGCCGTGGGGTAGGATTCTATCCTAGTGCCTCATAATCCGGTGGGGCGACGCTCTTGCTTCGGGTGGTCGGCTTTCTGGCAGTGGGTATCATGCGCCCGTTCGCAAAGCGCGAGAGGAGAAGCTTGCTGGCTTCGTCCGTGTCCCGAAACTGCAAGCCGGCCCGTGGGCCCTGGACCCAAGCGACTCTAGATTGGCAATAGAGTCCAGGCGTTAGCAACAGCTTGAGGTCTTGTCCCGGCCTCAAAGCCATGGCCGTCTCTACCTGCATGCCTCCGGTACTGATGTCGATGGAAACAGCTCGCAGGTCAGTGCAGTTGATATCGACCCGGCGCTCCATCCTGGGATACTGGCGCATCCCGGGATCGTTCTCTTGTGTGGCGGCTCTCAAGCTGGCCAGTTTTTTCCGATGGCCCGGGTCGGCGACCTCAGCACGGCAGAGGAAGCCCCCGGTCTCCAGAGAGCGACGGCTCACGATGTCCACCTGAATTTTGGCGGGACTCCCCTGATCACCAGCCACCCTGACGCTCTGACCAGACTCGAGCTTGGGTTCTTTCTTGCTGCGATAGAGCAGTTGTCCCTCGTGGTACTCCACAAGCTGTACGACTGGTCCACCAAATAGTTTTTTGAACATCTCTCACCTCAACACAGGGATACAGACCCACTGTAGTTGGAGGTCCTTAAAAAGTCCCGAACTCCAGAGAGCGAGAGTTGGCGCCCCTTCCCTCTGGCAAAAAGATTTGGAGACGAGGTGTAGAAGTTAAGCCACACCTTCCCGAAATCAAAAAGGCTCTCTTTCTCGGATGGCTAGAGATCGCGAAAGAATCTAAAAGAAACGGCGAGAACTAAGACTGGCAATTCCCTCAATATGGCCCCGCAAACCTGTCAAAGCCCTCCTCTTTGATATTGGAGGGGTTGTTGTCCATGCCAATTTGGAGGGCTATCTAGAGGTCGCAAGCCGCATGTTCGGCTGTCGGGAAAAAGACCTTTCTCCACATTTCGTAGCCCGCTTCGCCGAGCTTGAGCGAGGCGAGATCGACAGCTACAGCTTGTGGGAGGATCTTGGGCTCACCGTTCAACGCGAAGGTCTCGGGCAAGCCCAGCCAGCAGAGAAGCTCGACCATCTCTGGTCCCAACTGTTGGAGAACTCGCTGCAGGTCAATCACTCCATGATCGCTCTCTGCCGCACGCTCGGCTCGCGCCTGCCCATCGGCGCGCTCAGCAACACCATCAAAGAGCACGCGCTGTATCTCCAAAGCCAGGGCGTCTACAACGGCTTCAATCCCTGTGTGCTCTCCTTTGAGGTCGGCATGCGCAAGCCGGAGATTTCCATCTACCTAAGAGCCGCTGAACTCATCAACACAGCACCACAAAACTGCCTCTTTATCGACGACCTCTAGGAGAACATCACGGGAGCCAAAGCCGCCAAAATGCAGACCCACCTCTTCACCACGCAGGCTGCCCTCGAGAGAGAGCTCCGCACGATCGGAATCCTATGAGGGTCACGCTCACGCTCTCGAGAGATTAAAGAAAAAAGAAGCCTACGGTTTTCCATGGCCGCGGGGATGTAGCCTTCGAATGGCGTAGGTGGGGTGACTATGAAGAAGTTTGTTCGTGTTGCTCTGTTGTGTGTTGGCCTGATCGTCGGTCTTGTTATGGCTGAACTCGTATTGAGAGCGATACCTTCCAACTCCACAGACCGCACAGCCACGCGCGTCAATATGGGAGAGTTCACACTTCAAAGTCTGGAGATGGACAAGACCCTCGGATTCATGCCCCGACTCGGCGAAGACAGTGAATACGGCCTCTACGGTTGTCTCCACAACGACTACCAAGAGAAAAAAAGGCCGGGCACCCAGCGACTCCTGTTTGTCGGGGACTCTGTCACTCATCGAGGCAAGATTATTCGAGCCCTACAAGCTCTCTACGGGGATGAGAAGTTCGAGTATTGGAACGCCGGTGTGGAGAGCTTCAACACCGAACAAGAGGCGGGACTCTATGAACGCCACAATCACGAGTGTGCACCGGATCAGGTGATCCTAACCTTTCACAACAACGATTTTATGGCCACCCCCATCACCTTTGAAAACGATGGAAAGATGGAGATCTTCTCCCCTCGTCACCACCAATCGATGTCACCCTGGCTCTTTAAGAACTCAAGTCTCTACAGACTCTGGTTGAGAATTAGTCTCAGCGGCGTCCAGCAAGAGTCGGTAGAGTCGGTCAAAAAAAACCTATCCAAGCTCAAAAATCTTGTGGAGGCTGACCAGGCCAAGTTCTCCGTCATACTCTTCCCTATCTTGAAGCCTTACTCGGAATGGAGCAAGCGAGAGAAAGACTCCCGGGAGCAGACCCTGAAGATTCTGGAAGAGCTGAATATTGATTTCTACGACCCTTGGGACGAACTCTCCGCGGCCATCGAGAGCGGCGTTGACCTTCAGGAGGGCGAAAACGACCACTGGCACCCCAACGAGAAGGCTGCCGAAATCATTGCTGAGCACGTCAAAAGCCGTGGAATCATAGAATCTGGTGGCCGATAGAATCCATCTCGGGGTCTGGCTATGAAGGATAGGCTAGAAGACCACCTCGCAAAGCTCTGCGCCGATGGCGAGTTTGTTGAAAGCTCCGAGTTTACCCTCAATACCATGAAAGCCGCTCAGAAGCTGAGCGAATACCAACTCCCATCCCCCTGCCTCTGGGCTGTGAAGTTTGTCCAGGCCGCCGTCGCCTTCGGCTCCGAGTGGTGCACGGTCGACTTCTACGGTCGCTCGATGGAGGTATCCTTCGCTCTCGACATCGACCAGAAATCCGCCGAGAAGCTGTTCCGAAACCTGGTGGGAGGCTCGCTCTCTAGCGATGCTGGCCCCTTTCATCTTTTAGCGGGCATTCGTGGAAGCGTCGAAGGTCCAACCCAAAAATGGCTCTGGAGCATACGCGGGCCCAAGGTAGACTTCGCTGTGGAATGCGACGAAGGTGGACTGCGCAGAATCGAAGCCGAAGGCCCGATCCCCGAGGAAACAACTCTCCACTTTGTCACCACTCGTCCCTTGAGGTTTCCGAGTTGGCGCAAAGCCCTGAGACTGCCGGTCAAGTACCTGGTCCAGCAAACCGCGGAGGAGTACCTCTCCCTTCTCTCTCACTGCTGGTCGGCTCCGCTCACCCTGAAGGTCGACAAAAAAACTGCCAACGATCAGTATAAACCAGCATCAGAATTGGCTTCTGATTCTTGGCGAGAGACCTCCGGACACATAGGCTTTAACAGTTTCGTTTTGCCGATAACGAGCTACCTACTCTTGAGAAGAGAACTCCCCGGCCTGCCAGGACGCCCACCCCTCGATCATCGTTGGGTCCGCCAAAGCGGTCAGCTTCAAGCCTGCGAAACAGCCACTGAAGCCATCCGGCAACGGGTGACCTTCTTTCACGAAACCTGGATAGACTGGAAGCTCACTGAAGGCCGTTTCGCTGGAGGACACCTCCTTCTGATCCTAGGCAACCCCCTGAATTCTCGAATCGATTGGGTCTGTGACGGAGCGGTCGTGGACTGCACGCCTCTTCCTTGGAGCGAGACCTCCGCTCGAAAGTCGCTGGCCAAGTTGGGCAGTGACGGCTTCCTGAGTCTCAGGGTTCTACTCCCAGTAACCCACGAGGAACTGGACCTGTCGCAGTTCCGCTTGCGCGAATCTCAACAACGCCTCGAAGAGGCCATTCCCATCATCGAAGAAGAGCTCATCAAGAGTCTCGCTCTGGCGAAGAGCAACATCAAGAGCCTGAAACTCGCCGCTCGGAAGCGCCCACGATTCCCCCTCGCAGTGAAGCTTTTCCACGATATCATTGGCGTGTACGGTCCCCTACGCAGATTGGTCCGACTTCAGTTGGAGAGCTTCCGCGAATCGGTGGTCCAACAATCGGCGAGAACCCCCTGAGGGTCGGACCCAGCCGAGCCAAACAGAGGA
>CAZVVF010000455.1:0-4509 GCA_964630575.1 uncultured Burkholderiales bacterium
ATCCCAACTCTTGGCTTCGAACCAGCGCAGGAACCTGAGGTCTGATCTCTGGATGTGATCGCGAAGCGTTTCGAGGTCGTAAGGTTTGTCGTGAGGGTGCAGGTAGCGGTCGACAAACTCTTCCAAGCTGGTCAAATGAGAATCCTTGAAGGGGCCTCGTAGCGAAGGGGGTTGGAACCCCTGTTTCAGCCCCGCCTCGTGCAGTTCGTCCATGAGGTTTTTGGCGACGATGAGCTTCTCGTCAAGAGAGTGTTTGGAGTCGCCCAGCACTCGTTTGATGGCTTCGGCGAAGCGGTACAGACCGGAGCGACCTTTCTCGGCGTAGACCATGAGTCTGAGCACTCCCTGCGGTGCCAGACGTTTGGATAAGCTCTGCAGAACGCCCAAGGGGTCGGCTGTGTGGTGAATCACTCCGGTGCAGAAGATCACGTCGAACCCTCGCTCGGGGCCAAAATCGGCAGGAAAGTCCAGAAGATCGACCTGTCGCAGGGTTAGGTTCTGGAGGTTCATAGCCTCGATCTCGCTTTGGATCTGGGCCAAGCCAGCGGAATTGAAGTCGCAGCCGTAGACTCGCAGGTCCTTGCCCAGCATGGCAGCACCCAGAAGGCATGAGCCGGTGCCACAACCGGCATCGAGGAAGGACACGGGGTGTTCGCGCTTTTGGGAGCTCAGGCTGAGCAGATAGTCGACATAGGGGTCGAGGCTGGTCCCTGGCTCTCTGGGTGGATAGGGATACTTCTCGTAGAGCGAGCGCACTCGAGTCGAGGTCGTTTGGGCGTCTAACACGTGATGTCGAGATTCCTACCCAAATATCGCTGTTCTTTGGCGCGAGCGACCAGTTCGTCGGGCAGCTTCACCTTTTGCCCACAGTTGGGGCACTGCTGAGGGTCGCCCGTTGCGGCTTCCTCAATGGAAAAGTCTTGTAGAAGGCTTCTGCAACTCGGGCAGGCCATTTTGGTGAGGGGTTTGATGCGTCCTACGTTTGCCATCTTTCGGACTTCTTGCAGAGGGCAAACTCTCCTCGACTTTGCCAAAGAATGACCGAGATCAGGGAATGGTCATTCGAGTTGTGATAGAAAAGAATCATGGTGCGGGCCCAGAGACCTTTAAGGTCGAAGGGATTTTTTAAGGAGAGTGAAGATGAAAATGTCAGACGTTCAAGGAGTCGAGATTCCCGGTCAAGTCGACGGGGTTTTCGACTCCATTTTGACCCTTGAGGCAACGGCATTTTTGGCGGCGCTCTCCCGTGAATTCGAGGGGCGACGGCAGGAGCTTCTGAAGGCTCGGCAAGCCGTTCAAAAAGCGCTCGACGATGGTGCCAAGCTAGATTTCCCCAGTGAGACGGCTCACATCCGAGCCGGCGACTGGAAGGTCGCTCCCATTCCCTCTGACCTTCAGGACCGTCGTGTTGAGATCACCGGACCACCGGAGAGGAAGATGGTGATCAACGCCCTGAACTCTGGTGCGAACGTGTTCATGTGCGATTTTGAGGACTCCAACTCTCCCACTTGGAGCAACAACCTGAACGGCCAGATCAATCTGAGAGACGCTGTCCGTAGAGAGATTGAGTTCACCAACGAAAAGGGCAAGCACTACACTCTCAACGACCAGACTGCCGTGTTGATGGTGCGCCCACGCGGGTGGCACCTGGATGAGAAGCATGTCCTCGTCGATGGTGTGCCTATCTCTGGTGCCCTCTTCGACTTTGGGCTCTATCTCTTTCACAATCACGAGGCTCTCAAAGAGAGGGGAACTGGCCCTTATTTCTACCTGCCCAAGCTGGAGCACTATCGAGAAGCTCGCTTGTGGAACGATGTTTTCGTCTTCGCCCAGGACGCTCTGGGAATTCCCCAGGGAACGATCCGAGCGACGGTCCTCATTGAGACTATCACAGCGGCCTTTCAGATGGATGAGATCCTCTTTGAACTCAAGGACCATTCTTCTGGGCTCAATTGCGGGCGTTGGGACTATATTTTTAGCTACATCAAGAAGCATCGGAATCATCCCGAATTCCTGGTCCCCAATCGAGCCCAAGTCGGTATGACGTGCCACTTCTTGAATTCCTATGTGAAGCTCCTCATCGAGATCTGTCACAAGCGAGGGATTCACGCCATGGGTGGAATGGCCGCCCAAATCCCCATTAAGGGCGACCCCGAAGCCAATGAGCAGGCCATGGAAAAGGTCCGTCAAGACAAGCGCCGAGAGGTCACGGCCGGGCACGACGGAACCTGGGTCGCTCATCCTGGTCTCATCGCTCTGGCCAAGCACGAATTTGACGAGCGCATGCCGGGTGCCAATCAGATAGATGTGGTCAAGGAGGCGGTCGCTATCACCGCCGACGACCTTCTTCAGGTCCCTCAGGGTACCATCACTTACGAGGGTCTCAAGATCAACGTGGATGTTGGGCTCCAGTATTTGGAGGCTTGGCTCGGAGGCAACGGTTGCGTCCCTATCTACAACCTCATGGAAGATGCGGCCACCGCCGAGATCTCGCGCACCCAGATCTGGCAATGGGTGCGTCACAAAGCCACTCTCGACGATTCGAGGACGGTGACGCCGGATCTGGTGAGGGAGACGCTCGAAGAGGTTCAATCGGAGCTTTCTGAACGGTTGGGGGAGCGCTACAGTCAAGGCTGTTTCGATCTCGCGGCTAAACTTTTTCTGGAGATGATGACAGGTGAAGATTTTCCGGAATTTCTGACTCTTATCGCCTACGACTACATCTAGGGCTCGTCGAGGGAGGGCGTGATCGTCTCTCGGGTCGAGGTTCGACCCAGAGACAGGTTCGCCGCCGAAGACTGCCCGCACACAGGTTCTGAAGGGGGCCAATAGATATGAATGACCTGAAAAAAGAGATCGAACAAACCAAAGCCTGGTTTGCTCAACCGCGCTTCAAAGATGTGACCCGTCTCTACAGTGCGCGCCAAATCGTAGAGCAACGCGGAACAATCCCCAATGACTACTCGGTGGCACGCAGGGCCGCCGACGGCTTTTATGCCCTGCTCGAAGACCTTCGCTCAAAAGGGCAATCGGTGACCACCATGGGCCCCTACTCGCCTGGACAGGCGGTGATGATGAAGCGGTTGGGCATAAAGGGTATCTATATCGGAGGTTGGGCCACTTCGGCGAAAGGCTCGGTGACCGAGGACCGAGGTGCTGACCTGGCCTCTTATCCTTTGAGCCAGGTTCCCGACGAAGCCGCGACCATCGTTCGCGCCTTGTTGTCCGCTGATAAGAATCAAAGGTTTGAGCGCTCCCGAATGACCGATGAGGAGCGAGAGAAGACCCCAGAGATCGACTACAGTCCCTTTATCATCGCTGATGCTGACACGGGGCACGGTGGGGATGCTCACGTTCGAAACCTAGTGAGGCGCTTCGTAGAGGTCGGGGTACCGGGATACCACATCGAGGACCAGCGTCCGGGAGCCAAAAAGTGTGGCCACCAAGCTGGTAAGGTTTTGGTCTCGGTCGAAGAGCAGATCAAGCGACTCAACGCCGCTCGCTTTCAGCTCGACGTTATGAAGGTGGCTGGACTCATCGTGGCCCGCACGGACGCTGAAGCGGCGAACCTTCTGGAAACGGATTGTGACCATCGCGACTTCCCCTTTATCCTGGGCTCTACGAACCCCGATGTTCCAAACTATAAGAGTTGCTACTACACTCTGCTCAAAAGAGTCTACGACGGTGGTGTTCAGGAGATCAACGGTCACCTTCTCTGTCCACTCTCAGAGCGAGAGTACCGCATCGCTACGGAGTGGTTCGAAAAAGCTGGCATCGTGGAGTTTTTGGATGCCAAGATCGAGGAACTGAAGGCCAGCGAAGGAGCGGCTCTGGAGAAACTCTTCGACCAAGTGGCCAGCAAGATGGTGGGAGCCTGGGAAGCCGATTCCGGAATCAAGACCTATGCTGAAGCGGTCGCTGAACGCATCGCCTTCCACGCCGAGGAAGGGCGAGATTTCGTATTCTCGGTTGAGGAGTGGAAAGAGTTTGCCGCTACGGCCACGCGCTTTGAGATGGAGAGCAAGGTCGATAGCATGAACATCGACGTCTTTTGGGACCATCACCTAGCAAGAACGCCTGATGGCTACTTTCAGGTTCGAGGTGGAATCGACTATGCCATCGCCAAGTCTCTCGCCGTGGCTCCCTTCTGTGACCTCATCTGGATGGAGACCAAAACCGCGAACCTGCCTTACGCAGAGCGTTTTGCCAAGGCCATTCACGCGGTCTATCCTGGAAAAATGTTGGCCTACAACCTGTCGCCCTCGTTCAACTGGGATACCACGGGGATGACCGATGATGAGATGAGGGCTTTCCCCGAGGGCCTTGCGAAGCTCGGCTACGTGTTCAACTTCATCACCTACGGCGGACACCAGATCGACGGATTGGCCGCCGAAGAGTTCACCACCGCGTTGCAGAATGATGGAATGCTCGCACTCGCTCAGTTGCAACGGAAGCTACGTCTGCTGGAGTCTCCTTACAAGACTCCTCAGTCCTATGTTGGTGGGCCTC
>CAZVVF010000456.1:0-4507 GCA_964630575.1 uncultured Burkholderiales bacterium
TCCGTTCTGGTCAAAGAAGGGGCCAAAAGCTTGGTATCCGAGCTTTCGATAGAAGGGTCTCACGTTGGCAATGGCGGCGATCTGGGCGCCCCGGTACCCCGTGAGTTTAGCCCGCTGTTCGAGTAGGGCCACCATGCGGCTCGCGAGTTGTTTGCGCCGATGAACCGGTCGCACCGCGACGCGCGAGATCTGGGCGAATCCAGGAAAGTCTGGGCTGGGTAGAAGCCTTGCGGTGCCAACGACAGAGCCGTCTTTTGCCAGCGCCAAGAGGTGTGATGCGGACTCCTCACGATCATCGAACTCAAACTCTTGTGCGACGCCGTGCTCTTCTACAAAAACCTCGCGGCGAACCTCAAACGCCTCGTTTAACTCTTCTGCAGTGGAAACCCATTTGAAACTCATTTTCGGGCGGTTCGCTTTGAGAGGCTCTCTACCTTGGCGCCAAAGGATTTCCAGAGCGGGATGCTAGGAGGAGACCTTCCTCATTCTTACCCGCAAGCCACCGGTCTTACCGCGCAGCAGGTCGCGAGCTTTCTCCAATCCCTGTTCCCCCTTGCTTCGGAGGGCTTTGCTGGGGGCCGACTTCCCGATGTTGGGCAGAGGCAGAACGATGGTCTCAGAGTCAGAGCCTACAAAGCTCGTGCGGAACGGTAGTTCGGAGCCCTCTACCGTTTTGTAGAGTTGAGGCAGCAAAATTTGGTGGCCCTTGGGTAGGTTGTTCACTCGCTGTGGAGCGTCGTTCTCGAGGCCTGCGAGAAACTTCCACACGGCCGAGCCGTGGCACATCACAACCTTGGGCTTGAGAGCCTCGATGAGAGCCAGGGTCCGTGGCCAGCAGCTCTCCAACAAGGCCGGTGCGACCTCCGATGTGCGGTCCACCGGAATCGGCGAGATATTGACGATACAGGCCGCTTCTCCAAAGATCTGGTAGTCCTCGCTCAGATTGGCTGTGAAGGGTAGAAAGTGGACGAAGGGGGCCTTATCGCGATCCTCTCTGGAAAAGTAGTTGTGGGCGAATTCCAGATAGTCTGCTGAGTTTTCGGGAACACCTTCGAGATCGTAGGCAACAGGTGCGGCACCGAGGAAAAGGTAGTAGGGCTTCTCGCTCCCCAGAAAGGGCACCAAGACTTTAGACTCTCCCAGGAACTCACGACACACTTTATCCTGTCGGGTTTCGTTGAGGATCCTTCGAATGGCTTTTACAAAATCAGTTTGACTCACATCACTTCTCCGTACAATCGTTTTTAAGCCCTTCTTCGTCCGTAGCCGAAAAGCATTCGAGATCTTTCGGAGGTCTTCCTCAAGAGCCGCCGGAATCAGCTTGAGATGAGTGATCTGGTGACCTTGGCCCAAGAGATTCGCTCCACTATCGATTCCGTCGTTTTGGTCACTCTGGTGGCCGTGAGTGGCTCTACCTATCGAAAGCCTGGTGCCCGACTGTTGCTGACCCCCACCCAGACATTCGGCCTTCTCTCAGGGGGCTGCTTGGAGCAGGAGATCGCCGATCGATGCCAGCCGATTTTGGCGGGGAAACGCCGGACATTGGCCCTGCAGATCGATACCCGTCAGTCTTTGGGTTGCGATGGTAGACTCACGCTCTGGTGCGAGCGCATCGGTCCTGAATTCTTGGCCCAGGCACGGTCCGTGGCGACCGCGCGCCGAGCTCTTTTTTGCAACACCTACCCCGACGACCCGAAGCGTGGTTCTCACCTCTCAGAGGTTCGCGACGAGAGTGCTTTTTCCCAGTATCTCCCCCCTCCTCGACGCGTTCTTGTCTTCGGTTCGGCACCGGACTCTGAGCCGCTTTTGGAGTTGGGGCGGGCCTTGCGCTGGCAGATGGAACAGGTGGTGTTGGCGAGCGATCCAGGCGCACGACGCTGTCCGGGCCCGAGGGTGTTGCCCGAGGCGCGAATGGCGAGTCGGCTCGGGATAGATTCCACCACGGCCTGTCTTGTGATGAATCATCACTTCGGGCGTGATCTGGAGTTGCTGCGCTGCCTCTGGCAGACCCCAACTCCCTTCTTGGGGCTTTTGGGCAGCCGCAGGCGCCGTGATCAACTCCTGGAGAAGCTCGTTTTTGAAGCCCCCGCTGGGCTAGACCTGGAGAGTCGTACCCTCTACGCACCGGTGGGTTTGGACCTCTTTGCCGAGGGGCCGCGCCAAATCGCGCTGGAGGTCTGTGCCCAGATTCAGCAGGTCATGGGCAGACCCCAGTCTGTCTGAAGGGGCGTAGAGATTCGTTCCGAACCGACCCAGGTGAGTAATAAGGTTCAAGCCGCGCTAGCGGCCATACGTTCAAAAGCCCCCAACTTTCAACCTAAGGTGGCCCTCATGCTGGGCACTGGGATCGGCGGCCTCGCCGATGAAGTAGACGCGGTGGCTTCCCTGGCCTACGGAGATATCCCAGGCTTTCCGACCCCCAGTGTGAAGGGCCATCAAGGCTCGCTCGTGTTGGGCCACTTGGAGGGCGTTCCAGTGGCTTGTTTTAGAGGTCGAGTCCACCTCTATGAGGGTGGAGAGATCGATACCCTCAAGGTTCTTGTCCGCACGATCAAGGCTCTGGACGTCGATTTTTTGGTTTTGACCAACGCCGCTGGTAGTCTGGACCCTAAAGTCGGCCCAGGCTCTCTGGTAGCGCTGACCGACCACATCAACTTTCAGGGAACCAATCCTTTGGTTGGCTCCAACGACGACGAGTACGGGCCTCGCTTTGTGGACCTGGAAAGATGCTGGAACCCAGAACTGAGGGCCAGCCTGAAGGCCAGCGCCAAAACAGCCGACATCGAACTCCACGAGGGGGTTTTCGCCGCCTGGATGGGACCTGTTTTTGAGACCCCGGCAGAGATTCGCATGATGCGGATTTTGGGCGCTGATACGGTGGGAATGTCCATGGTTCCAGAGGCCATCGTGGCCAGTCATTGCGGCCTCAAGTGTGTTGGCGTATCAGCTATCACAAACTTTGCGGTAGGCGTCTCTGAGGTCCCAGTGGATCACGACACGAACCTCGAAAACGCCAAGCTTGCGGCTGAGAAACTCATTCCCTTGACCCGCCAATTTCTCCGTGACTACAAGGCGAACAGCTTAAGCCCCGTCAACAATTAGCCGCGCTTGGAAAAAGCCTGAACGCCTCTTCTCGAGCCCTGAACATGGCCTGAGCTAGGAGGTCAGGGCTTCAATTTTTCCAGACGTTCCCGCTCGGCTTCCGTTCGCAGCAGAAGCTCCTTGCTAGGTCCATAGTCTCGATCCAAAGCGAGCGCTGCCTTAAAGGCGAGGCTCGCTTCTTGGTGTTGCCCTAGGTTGAAGTGACAGATTCCTATGTTGTGGTGGGTTAGGGCTTTGGCTCCGTAGAGTCTCAAGGATTCTCCATAGAAGCCTATGGCCTGCTGAAATTGGTTGATGCACGCCAACACCCGAGCCACAGCGAAGGGGACGTCACGGTCATCCTTGATGGGGAAGAAGTTCGCCCAACACTTCGTCATGACCGCATAGAGCTCTCGTTTCTCTTCGAGGCTGGCCGTGAGTGAGGCCTCGCCAATCCGATTGCCCATCTCGCAAAAAAGTTCGGGGTCCCAGCGAGAGAGGCGGAGGAGCTGAATGCACAGCTTCAGGTTGGCCTCGGCAGAAAGGGAGAGAAATTGGGCTCGAAAGTCGAGGTAGTCCAGAGGACCAAAGCCGTCGACTTGGTCAAGAAAGACGTGCCGGGTCCGAGCGATTTGAGACTCTTTGAGTCCCTTGCAGTAGAGAGCTAGGTGCAAGGGATTGTCTCGCGGGGTGGAGTGGAGCGAGAGTCCTCCGCTCTTTTCCCAGACCCAGTCGATGGCGTGGCAGTTCACGCTCATGGAAAACCCGCGCTCGTGTTTCTGAAACGGGAGACTCGTGAAATCGAGGAGCTCCTCCTTCGTTCTCATGGCCTTGTCAGCCATCACCAAGGCCAGCCTTCCCTGGGACGCTCGACTGAGCCGATCCAGGCAGCGCAGGGGGCCGATAGGGAAAGGAACGTGCGTGTTTCCTAGTTCAACGCGATAACTCTCGAGCAATTCATCATAGGGCTCTATTCCGTAGATGGGAGGTTCCACCGGGCAGTGGGTCAGGACCAGCTTGCCCTCTTGGTCGAGCGTGCCCTTGGTTTCAGAGAGGACCCCGTTGTGGACCCTGAATCCATCTTGGCTGAGGCTGTCAAAAAGGTAGTTCGCAATGGCGAATATGGGGTTAGGGCTCTCCAGCGCGAGGAGATCCTTTTCGGCATCGAGCTGCTGTATCTCCAGAGAGCCGTTTTCAAAGTATGGTGCAAAAGTTTCTTGCGATCGATAGTGATCGACATTGCTCTGGCTGTAGTCGGTGAGCAGATATCGAACCTCGCAAGGCGGCAGCGAGGCGATCTCTTTGAGTCGCACCAACATGAGGTAGGCGAGTCGGCCCATGCCGCCACCCAACTCCACAATGTACACGGGCTTTTTGCTGTCCAAGAGTCCCGCAGCAGAGCAGTCTTCGAGGTAGGCCACAAAGA
>CAZVVF010000457.1:0-4493 GCA_964630575.1 uncultured Burkholderiales bacterium
CCCAGACACACTCATGCGCTACAATCTTTACCGTGCCGCCGAGGTCTACGGTGGTCCAGCCCCTGGAAAGAGTTCCTCCCAGGCCATCGCTGCTGTGGAGCAAGTGGCCAATAGCGACCTTCCCGAAGGCTACGGCATCGAGTGGACAGGCACAGCCTATCAAGAGAACCTCTCCAAGGGTGCCCAATCTCAAATCCTCTTGATGGCGCTGATATTCGTATTCCTATTCTTAGCGGCTCAGTACGAAAGCTGGACGGTTCCGTTCTCCGTTCTTCTGGGCCTACCAGCCGGCATCATGGGGGCCTTAGGCGGCACCTACCTAGCCGGTCACGACAACAACGTGTATGTTCAAATCGGTATCGTTGCCCTCATCGGATTGGCCGCCAAAAACGCGATCCTGATTGTTGAATTCGCTAAAGAGGAATACGAGAAGACCGACAAGACCTTGAAAGAAGCGACCTTGGCGGGTGCGAAGTTGCGCTTTCGTCCCATCCTGATGACAGCGTTCGCCTTTATCCTCGGTGTTGTGCCCTTGATGCTCTCTCACGAAGCGGGCGCAGCCAGCCAACGCTCTCTGGGTGTCGCTGTGGGAATCGGAATGCTCGTAGCCACGGCGCTGGGCGTCTTCTTGATACCAGTCCTGTACACCAGCATCCAAGGCTTCACCGAGTTTATCACGCGAAGTGGCAAAAAGCCGCAACTGCCGACTCCCACTGACAGCGCCCTGCAGGCGGAAAAGTCGGTCCCGTCCGACACCGATGTGCCGGCTGCTGAAGCGGTGCAAACGGCGAGCCAACCCAAAAAGAAAACCAAAAAGTCAAAGAAAGCTGAGGACAGTGCGCCAGCGATCCCTTCTGAGGAGAGTCCAAAGTCTGACGTCGACAACTCCGAGCCAAGCGCGGAAACCACGACCAAGGATTCTGCAGAAGAGAAATCTAGCGAGGAAAAAAGCCCCGAATAGAGCCGGAGTCTCGACTCTGAGAAAATTGATGCTGACCTTTAACGATTTGGCAACAATTGTTACAACTCGGCAAGATCTTTTCTCCCGAAACCTCTGCCCGGAGTTGTAGAGTAAGCATGTGAACCACTTCTATACAACAAGAATGCTACGAAAGGGACGATGCGCCGTCAAAGAAGAACGGCGTGACGACTGTCGGTTCACCCTGGCCAAAGCCATGACTCTGGCTTCCATTGGGTTGAAGCAAAGAAGCGGCATCAACTCAGCGGCGTCGTTTCTCATGGACGGTCACTGCGTGAACCTCTCGGAAGAGCTTGTCGAGATGAAGCCTTCTATTCTCAGAAGCGAGAAATGGGAAACCGGCCAGGCCTACTCTCCTCAGACCCAGGCCACGCCGGGAACGATCCGTGTGTGCTGGCAATGCCCACAAGCCAGTCCGGCGAGAAAAAGCCTCTCTGAACGGCGCGATTAAAGCCGTTCTCAGCTCTTAGCAGAGGCCAGCTTTGCCCGAGTGCTCTCGATCAAGTCCACGAGATCAGCATCTCTCTCGGGGTCCAGCAGTTCCGCTGCTCGGTTGAGGTTTGTCAAAGCGATATTGGGGCGACCCAGCGCATCGAAAGTCAGAGCACGGTCATAGTGACACCATATCTCTTGCTGGGTGCCACGCCAGTTGTGTTCTACCACCAGAAATTCCGCATCGTTGAGAGCATCCTGAGCTTTCAAGTGGTCGCCGCGACGGGCCAAAACGGTCGCCAAGGTGCCATAGAGCCGGAACAGAGATTCCACATCCCCGGATTTTTTGAGGGTCAAGACCTGAACGCGGAGGCGATGCTCCGTCCATTCTAAGTCATTTTCGTCATATAACTCTTCAAACATGGCGTTCTCCCTTGCCAGCCACTCACGGCAGACTATAAACTGTACCCTCGTGGCCAACTCATACAACCAAAAGAAAACCGACTTGGCAAGACTCATCGAAGGCAACGAGTTCCCCCAGCCCGATCTCTTGCTCGAGTTCTGCAGCCGATTCTGCAGCCATCCCTTTCCCAAAAGCGACGGAACACTCTCGCTCTGGCTGTCGCTCTGGCCTAAACTCTCAGAGTCCGGGCGCGCGGTGGCCCTGAAGCTACCCAATCCCTGCCTCAATCACATCGAGAGCCGCTACAGAAAACCCGAGCGGGCTCGCAGTCTCGACAATGGACTGGCTTGGATACTCGAACACGACGAGGAGATGTTCCTCGAAGGCCTGAGGCTCTACCCTCACGCCTTGTGCCGCACCGCCGAGACCATCGGGTCACTCTCGCGGAGGCAGTGGGAAAAGCTAGAGAAGTCGCTCTGGAGTCATCGCCTCTGGAGCGTGCCCAAAGACCTCTCTGAAAAAGAATTTTGGCTCTCTGCCGAGCGCCTTCTGCGCTTCCGAGACCTACCCCAATCCCTCTTGGACCACTTCGACATGGGCTGCTCTACAGAAAGCGCTCGGGTCGAGGACTTTACCCTTTCCTTGCAACGCTTCCTACTCCGAAAACGGATCGAGAAAATCCGCTCTCTTACCTATGAAGCTCAACGTGTCCACAGCGCGCCACGAGTCATCGGGATCGGCTCGCACCCTTGACCTACAAGATCCTCTTGGTCGCCCTAGGAGGGGCTCTAGGGGCCGTCTGCCGCTACGGGTTAGCAAGGGGCCTCCAACACATGAATCCGCACCCTTGGTTTTCCCTCGGCGTGCTGACGGCAAATCTTGTCGGTTGCATCCTAATGGGGGCCCTGGTCGTTTGGGTCGGCGGTCTCAACGAAGCCTACCGAGAAGCCATTGCGGCCTTTGTTCTCATCGGCTTCCTAGGAAGCCTCACGACCTTTTCCACGTTCATCTTGGAGATCGTTAAGTTAGCTCAAAACAACGCGCTAAGGGTGATCCTCACGCAAGTCTCCGCGCACCTACTCCTGGGTATCCTGGGACTCTGGATCGGACACTCCCTGGCCGAGCGGCTGTCAGGCCGCTAGCAGAACAGCACCTAGAGCGGCTTTCACACCTTGCCCTCGGCAACTTTTTCCACCCGGTTTGGGTGCACGAACCTGTTGTCCTTGGCCACCGTCAAGGCCCTGTAGGAGCCAAAAAGTTGGTCAGGGTTCTCCACTCGGTCCAGGGCATCATCGTGGCTCTCATCCTCACCGAACGTCTGCAGCGTCTCGTACACCGTGTTGCGCTGGATAGGGCGACGGCCCGCCGACCTAATGAGACGACGCAGGCGTCGCGGTCCAAGAAATTGACCGTGACTCGCACCAGCGGCTGTGGAGATACTCTCGTTGATCAAGGTTCCCCCCAGGTCGTTGCACCCTGAACTCAACAACAGCGCAGCCAGCTTTTCGCCCTCTTTAACCCAAGAGGCCTGAATGTTGCGGAATGTGCGTCCGAGCAACAATCTAGCCAAAGCGTGAACGTGAAGAACGTCTTGACCGCTGGGACCGAGGTCTCGCCCTTTCATCTCCTCCATAAACGACAAAGGAGCATCCTGATGAACGAACCCAAGAGGAACAAACTCGGTGAAACCACCGGTTTCCAACTGCATATCTCGAAGCTCAAGCATGTGCTCCACCCAATGGCGACCGGACTCTATGTGCCCAAACATCATGGTGGATGTCGTCTTGAGACCTACAGCGTGAGCTTCTGTGATGATCTGCTTCCACTGATCCACGGTGATCCGTCCCGGCGCGAGTTGGTCCCGCAAGCCCTGGTTCAAGACCTCCGCCGAAGTACCCGGCATGGTATCGAGCCCTGCCGACCTCAACTCTTGGAGATACTCAGCGCTGGAGCACTTGGAACGAATGGCTCCATACAGGACCTCTTCAGGGGAAAAAGCGTGTAGGTGCATGTGGGGAAATCTCTTCTTGACAGCACGAGTGAGATCGACGTAGAGAGAGCCCTCCATCTTGGGAGGCAAACCCGCCTGAATACAAACCTCGGTGGCGCCAAAAGCCTCAGCCTGCGCGATCCTTGCCAAGATCTGATCGGTTTGGAGATAGTACCCTTCCTGGTCTCGATGGTCGCGACTGAACGCGCAAAAACGACACGACTTGATGCAGACGTTGGTGAAGTTCACATTGCGATTGACCACATAGCTCACCTGATCACCGCACTGGTTCTCACGAAGTTCGTCGGCAATGAGGCACAAGGCCAAAACCTGTCGAGAATTGAGGGTTGCGAACTCCAGGGCCTGGCGACGACCCATGTCCTCCCCTTCCAACACGGACTCTAGACTCGCTCGCTGGTCTTTAGAAAATTCATCCCACGGATGACGCATGAAACAGCTCTCCTTGAAGTTTGCCGACAATGTCTTTTAGTCGAGGATCTATCCAACGCTCAAAATCGATAAACTCTTGATATACGGGTAGGCGTGGCTGCAGCCGAAAGCCCTCACTTCGACAGAGTTCGGCCAGTTCCAAAAGGTGAGGCCAGGGCGCCTCCGGGTTGATAAAGTCCTGAGTGACCGGGCTTATGCCTCCCCAATCGTTGATTCCAGATCGGATCAATCCCCGGTGC
>CAZVVF010000458.1:0-4491 GCA_964630575.1 uncultured Burkholderiales bacterium
CCCCTTGAGATGATGAACATCGACCCCTATTCCTCGCAGTCGACCTCCTACCCTCAGATGGGGGCCAACGACGCTGGGACACTCATGGGTGTGGATTCAGAGGATAGCTCCACCGGTATGCCTGGCTTGGGCGACGCCGCCTACG
Source organism: uncultured Burkholderiales bacterium (assembly GCA_964630575.1). Lineage (GTDB taxonomy): Bacteria > Vulcanimicrobiota > Xenobia > Xenobiales > JADMJV01 > JAEXNA01. Next base: position 146 of record CAZVVF010000458.1, read on the forward strand.
GGGCTTCGGTCGAGAAGTTGACCGGTCGAATCTTGGAAGCCTCGGTCGACCAGGGCTTCGTGACCGTCCAGTCTTTTGAACACCCCAATCTGATTCGAGTGTTGCTCCATCAGGCTGCGAATGCACCTATGCAACTCTTGGTCCCTGGCCAGATGATCGAGGTCATTGGAACCCAGACAGCCCAAGGCTTTCGTGCCTCGGAAATCAAGGCTGCCGGCGGCTACTGAGTCTCATTGTTGCGGGCGGGTGACCGCCTCCGAAGGCGCGAGAGGTCTTTTCTGGTGAGTTCTCAAGGACTCGACGGGTGTCATACGAAGCGCCAGCCATATGAAGATCTTATCCCTCAATGTGATAGCTGTCCTTTTCGCGATCGTCTCTAGTGGGCTCCCCGCCTACGCTCAAGGAGCCCAGGACGCTCAAGCTGTTCAGGAGGCGCAAGGCCGTCCAGAGACCCAAGGCGTGGAGGAGGACGAGAGCCATCCTGCCAGCCGAGAGATCGGGGAGATGTTTCGCCTGGCTGGAAGCTACATTGAAGTCCCAAAGAAGAAGACTCCAAGCGTAGCGAGAGCCGCTCATCAACCCGCCGGGCCGGCTAGGAACCTGAGTGTCCGCGCTTATGCGTACAGCCTGAGGGGCCGCACCGCCAGTGGGCGCTACACCGAGCACGGTATCGTTGCCGTGGACCCCAGAGTGATTCCCCTGGGCAGCAAGCTTTACATCCCTGGATACGGCTGGGCCGTGGCCGCCGACACCGGTGGCGCCATCAAAGGGAATAAGATCGATCTTTGGATGCCCACCTCAGCCCAGTGTTATCAGTGGGGTGTGCGAAACGTCGACATCAAAGTCTATCCGAGATCTCGCTGAGAGATCATCGGCACAAGAGGGGCTGGGCCGGACCCACAACCCTCTTTTTTTTCATCGACCTGCGCCTCCTCTAGGAGAGGATGCGGCGTAGGGAAAACGAAACGGGACGCCTTTGGAGGTTCACGCTATGAGCGCAAAAGTTCTCTTAACACCTATCGTGGAGGAGATAGCCAATAGATGGGGGTTTTTCGGATTCGATAAGCGTGGTCCAAACGATCCCTTGGAGATTTCGGTGGCAGCGATCCAGGGCTATCGTTTTTTTGGCGCACAGCTTCGGTTGGATGATCTCGCTGAGCATTTGCCGGTGGAGTATTCAGAAGATGTTCTGTCGGTCTTCTTTCCGGTGAGCGTCAAGTTGTCGGAGATCCCCGTTTGGCGGAGAACGACCCGGGATTTCTTCCGCATACTCTCAGAGGAGAATCCTCGCTTGCTCGGTCGTGAAGAGCTGCAGCGGTGGGACAAGCCGAGAACCCCAGCCGACGGAATGGATTCCCTGAAGCGGTCTCAAGATTTCTTGGAGAGAAGCTATCGAGGCGAGTTTATCGTGCGCGAAAAGAAGCCGATAATCGTGGACTATCGACGATGTCAGGGCAACTATCTCGCTTCAGTGGACGACGAGGGCTCGGTACCAGCGGTGCTCTTGATGGATGCATCATCTCAGATAGCTTCGCACCTGGTGGGCTTTAACGGTCGCTCACTTCGAGGTGTGGCAGCGCATCCGGAGAGCTTTCAGAACCTGGACTATCGCGATCACGAGGTTCCAGCAGAACGGGCTCTCGGCTCTGTTCTCAGGCGTTGGGCACCGCCGCAACTTCAGCACATAGCGTGGTGTAACTCCGGCACGGAGTCGTGGGAGAAAGCTATTCGATTGGCGCAGTTGAAGTTCCCCGACAAGGGGCTCAATTGTGTGTGTTTCAAAGGGAGCTTTCACGGTCGCTCATTGATCTCGCTGTTTTCCTCTTGGAATCCAGTCAAGCGTTTGCCCTTTCAGTTGGAAGGCTTCGAAACACTGTGGGCAGAGTTTCCCGAGGACAAGCAACCTCACATCACCAAGTCGGCCAGTCCTGACCTCTTGGCTCACTGGGAGCGGGCCAACGAGCCAGACTTTCAGGCCCCCGAGGTGGATCCTGAGTCTGACCCCCTCTGGGCCTGTGAAACCGATTCTTTGATGGAGGTGCGAGCCCATCTCACCACCGGCGAGGTCTCTTCGGTTTCCGTGGAGCCTATGCAGTGCGAGGGAGGGGACCGCTACGCAACAAACCGCTTTTTTCAGTGTCTCCGTGCCCTGACCAACGCCATGGGTGTGGCTCTCATTTTCGATGAGGTTCAGACCGGTTTTGGACTCGGTGGTCACGAACTGTGGTCCAATTCGTTCGAACTCAAGCGAAGCGATGGGGAACCACTCTCGGCTGACTTCATCAATCTGGCCAAAAAGTGTCAGGTTGGGGCCGTGCTCAGTTCCATTGAGGACGACTACCCAACCTCGGCTCACGCGGCTTCCTTCTGTCGTGGTTACTTGAACGCGGCCTCGGTTGATGCGGCCGCTCTGACCTCTCTGGGAAACAGCGTGCGAGAGCGGCTCTTCGCCTTGGCCGAGCGTTATGACCTCGTGCAGAACCCTCGGGCTCAAGGATTGGCGTTCGCCTTTGACCTTCCCGATGGAGCGCACGCCAACAATTTTGTGAACCAACGGTTCTATCATGGATTTATGGTCTATATCGCTGGTGAGAAGACGCTCCGTTTCCGTATTCAAAAGACCACAACGGACGCGGACCTCGACCACATTTTTCAGGCCATCAATGAGACCCTCAAGAATTTGGTGGAGTTCGGGCCGACTCACTTGCCGGAACGCTACGATTATGTCTGGCCCGATACAGAGGCACCTCCCCATCCGGTTCCCTTGGAGTTGAGTGAACTGAGAACTGTGAATTGGGATATTCTGTTGCGAGTTTTCGGTGAGTTGTCCGGTCGTCGTCGACAGGAGTTGGCCAAGCTGCTTGAGCCGAAGCCGATCGAGCAGTACGAGGCACCCTATCGAGAGAGAAAGTTCACTTGGTTGGAGTTCTTGCGTTATCTCGCTGGACGTCAATCGATTCGGATTCGCCCCCTTCACGCGGGCAATTGGGATAAGTATCGCGACGCCATCATGCATCTTGAGCAGGCCGTCTATGAGCCTGCTCGCGCCGACGATGAGGAGTTCTTGCGGGGGGCCGTGGAGTCGGATAAGAGCGTCTCATTCGTCGCTTTCGAGAAGGATGAGCTGTTAGGCTTTTGCATCGCGGCACCGTTGGAGAATTTTGCCGAAGTTCGAGGACCGGATGCGGATTTGGCCCTGGGTACAGGGCAGTATCTCTACTCTGCCGATGTTCTCGTTCACCCTGACGCCAGGGGACGAGGCCTGGGAGTACGCCTCAAACGCCGACAGGCCGCTAGGGCCAAGGAACTGGGTTTTCTTGGGATTCGCAGTCGAAATCGAGTGCGACTGGCAGGCTCCATGGCGGTTGTCAACAGGAGCTTAGGGGCACTGGAGGTCAACTTCTTCGACAAGTGCTATGGCGAGGACGAGGCCCCCTGTCGCTATCTGGGCGTTCCGCTCCACGACGAAGTGAAGCCGGTGATCAAGTGGTCGAGTGGGGTCGACAACCCCACTGGCGGAATGCTCCCTAAGTCGAGTTGGCAAGACTGGGATCTCGCGGCGATCAACAAGAACAGTCTTTGCAACTGGTGGACTCCGAACATGACTCGCTATGTGGAGTGGCTGCGCTCGGTTTCACCGCTGGGGCATGTGTATCTGGCCTCCGGTCGCGATGAGGCGGCCGACAAGCTCGTGAAGTGCCTGATTCACCACCGCAAAGGGGCCCACTTGATGCTCAGCTTCAAGGGGAGTTTCTGGGGCGGGGTGACGGCTTGCGCTAGAAGCTTGAGCGACCCGAAATTTGGAAATCACTTCGCTTGGCATCACGTGGACTATCCCTATCAAGAGGGTGACCCGTTCCGCGATATTGGCGAGGCTCTGACCGACAGAGAGATCGACGCCCTGGACCAGCTTGGCGAGCTTTTGGTAGAGCCCGAGAAGGTTTTGGGAATCGCCATTGAGCCGATTCAGGAGAAGACCGGCCGTAGAGTTTCGGTGAGATTCCTTCAGGCCTTGCGCGCGCTCTGCAACGACACGGGAGTGCCGCTGGTCATGAACGAGTCGGCGAGCTGGGCTTATCGCGGTAGTCGGGAACTCTTCTACTGTCAGGCAACCGGGGTGGAGCCCGATCTGCTGACGGCCTTCGCCGGTGGACAGTTGGGGCACGTCTTCTGCAACGACCAGTACTACATAGAGAAGCCCTTGACGCTCATTTCTACCTGGGATGGCGATGAACTCTCCGCCCTTCGGTTTCAAGAACAGATGCGTATTCTCAGAGGCCACCGAGACGAATCTCGGCTCTTTGAGATGGACCAACTGGTCGGAGACCGAGGAGACCTCTACCGGG
>CAZVVF010000459.1:0-4482 GCA_964630575.1 uncultured Burkholderiales bacterium
CGTTTAACGAATCTATGACCCCTAACCCTTAAATTGCTTATCATGAGATCACGCGCGACATCTATTCTTTCGAGCCGCCCCCACAGCAGTGCGATACGACCCAAGCACACGGTCGATTGGGGGAAACTCGATCCTCTGCAACTGAACCGAGCCGAGAGCGAACTGCAGAGTGTCGAATATGTCCCCGACGAGTTGATTCTCGGCCTCGGCGAGGACCGAGTGCAAGGCTCAGAAGCCCTCCTCGAACAGATCGGGGGAGTTGTCGTAGAGCGCTTTGAGTCGGGCCGGTCCACAACGGGGATGGGATCGGAGGTCGTTCGGGTCAAGTTTGGCGAGAACACCGACCTGGCCAAAGCTCTGGTTTCGCTCAGAGAATCTCCAGGAGTGGCCTACGCCGAGCCCAATCAAGTGATCCGCCTACAAGAGGAGCCACTCGAGACCCTGAATGCCCAGGCTGCGAGCCCAGCTACACTCACCCAGGGAACCCAGGGAAAGCGCCCCGATGATCTGCAGAGCGTTCTGTGGGGCCTTCACAACAGCCAGAATGAGGGGGCCGACATCTCCGCACCTGAGGCCTGGAATGTGACCACTGGTTCCTCAAACGGTGCCTTGATAGCGATCTTGGACTCTGGAGCCGACTACAATCATCCTGACCTCAACGCCAACATCGCCCGTAACAGCAAAGAGATTCCTGGCGACGGCATCGACAATGACAAGAACGGCATTATAGACGACGTCTACGGGTACTACGCCTTTGAGAACACCGGTGACCCCATGGATGGAATGGGTCACGGAACACACTGCACCGGTACCATCGCAGCCGTGGGCAACAACTCCCAGGGTATCGTGGGAGTCAACTGGCAAGCCCAAGTGTTACCCGTCAAGATCTTCCACGACCGTGGTCTCACCACCACGGATTCCATCCTACGGGGCATTGCTTACGCTGAAAAGCGCGGGGCTTTCGTGACCTCCAACAGCTGGGGGGGTGGACAGTTCAGCCAGGCCATCCACGACGCTTTTGCCCAAAGCAAGGCTCTGCACATCGCCGCGGCCGGCAACGATGGCCAGAACAATGATGCCAAACCATCGTTCCCTGCCAGCTATGACCTGCCCAACATGATCTCGGTAGGTGCCAGTGATCGCCTGGACAATCCGAGTTGGTTCAGCAATACAGGCCGTATGAGCGTAGACCTTTTCGCTCCGGGTGAAGAGATCTATTCCACCTTGCCCGGAGGAGCCTTCGGGGTCAAAAGCGGCACCTCCATGGCCACCCCCCACGTGACGGGCGTGGCGGGGTTAATCGCATCGGCCTTACCCCAACTTTCCACCGACCAGGTCAAGGCCCGCCTGCTCTATTCCACAGACCCGATTTCAGGAATCGCGAATCTCGCTGTCACGGGAGGGCGCCTCAACGCCGCCAAAGCCCTCTCCATCGACGAGACCGCGCCTGCGGCTCCCAACGATTTTGGGCCTACCCAAGCGAGCCCTCGTGAGGTTCAGCTCTCATGGACTGGTACCGGAGATGATGGTTGGAAGAACGGGGCGGCAACGGCCTTTGAGGTGAGGGTCTCCAAGGAGCCGATCACGCCTGAGAACTGGAATCGAGCATCCCTCGTTCCCACCCCGCGGGGTCAGCACATCGGTGACCACCTTCACGCTCGAGTTCAACAGACTCCTCAATCCGAAGCGCAACAGGTCTTCGCAGGCTTTCAGGCCATCGACGAGGTGGGCAACCGGTCGAGTCTGGTCACAACACAAGCTGTTTTCCCAGCCTCTTCGGTCTTATTCAAGGACGATTTCGAAAAAGAGGTCAGCGATTGGTCAGCCGACGGGCGATGGAGATTGGTTCCAGAGGCAGGGCGCGGTCAGGTGTGGTCTTGCAAACCGAAGGGTCCAACCGAGGGAGCCTTCTCCAACCTGGTCTCCCCCACCGTCGATCTCAGCGAGGCCCGTGGTGCTTTCTTGCGCTTTGACAGCAAGCAAGATTTTTCGTGGTCCAACAACGTTTTCGTAGAACTCTCCAACGACGGAGGTGAAGAGTGGATTCGATTGGGTAGCCTGAAAGACCGTGGAGAATGGAACACCCACGAGTACGATCTCAGCGCCTACGACGGTCAATCTGTGAATCTGAGAATTCGTTCGGAGAGTCTAGGAGCCAAAGATGGCGACGGAACGATGATCGATGGATTCGAGATTGTTGCCGACCACCCGACACCAGAGCGGCAGGGGCGTTGAGCCTCGCTCTAGCGCGAAGACCCCGGGTGAAACAGCCTTCGTTTTCTCAAAAAAAATGCTTCCAAACCTGCGGTGATCTCGGGATTCGTTGTATCAGACAAGGTCTGATAACGGCCAAACGCCTCACTTCGAATCGAGCAACACCACATGGTAGAAGCAAAAAATTACGACTCGGCTAACAAACAAGGTCGGGGGGGAAGGTCTCGTTCGATTCGCTCAAGCCGTAATTGTGTGGGCTCAGTATACAAAGCGATTTTGTGGATACAATGAAGACTCTGCCAAGATGCTGTGTGCTTCTGGCCTCAATTCTCTGCACACAATGTCTCGGAACCTTCAGCTCTTGTTACGGCCTTTGATTTCCCAAAGGGGCACAGACCTTGCCCGGGGAACATCGGGCCCGTGTACAAGATAGCCAAACGGTTTAGCTTTAGCGCTAGCCACATCATCGAAGGTCTCCCCCCGGGACATCAGTGCGGAAGATTGCACGGGCACAACTACGAGGTCGAACTGATATTGCAGTCCGATCAGCTCGACGAGTTCGGATTCGTTGTCGATTACGGTGAACTGAGACCCTTCAAGGATTTTATCGACGAAACGCTCGACCATCGACACCTCAACGACATTCTGACTCCCACAACAGCCGAGGCCCTGGCCGAGTTTCTCTTTCGCAAGGCCCGAGAGCTGTGGCCCCAGACCGTGGCCGTGCGAGTCAGTGAAACACCGAAAACCTGGGCTGAGTACAGCGACTGAGAGTCGCCCGCGCGACACGCCGCTCCCACTCCTCTGCGGCCTTGAGCTGCCGAGCCTGTGGAGCGGTGACAAGAACCTTTAAGTCGAAAAGCTCTCCGACCGTTCTGCCGTGTCGCTAGGGCCACCCTTGCCTTCGTTGCCTTGCCGACTCATCCTCAACATCAGATGACCATAGGCGTCGAGCCACCATTGCTTTTTGGGGCGCAAGAGTTCGCTCTCGGCCATCTTGGGGAATTGGTCCATAGGATGCAAGCGATATTCACTTCGCTCAAAACCTAAGAACACAGGCTCTTCGAGGCCCTGGTGAAGAGAGTCGACGCATTGAGCAGCCATCCGCACCGCTTGAATTCGGTCGAACGGCGAGGGAATACCGCCTTGCTGGAGATGGCCCAATATCGTTTTTCGCACATCGAACCGCCCCTGACTCTCCTCTTCAAAGAGATCGCTAATAAAGTCCGTGGTATAGAATTTGTTGGCGGTTTCGTTGCGGATGACCAAACCCAAATGCTTGCCTCTTTCAAAGCGGGCACTCAGACGATGCAGGTCGCCGACCAATCTGTCGGCGGTGATTCCGAACTCGTTGAGATAGATGCTCTCAGCACCCGTGGCCAAGCCGCTCAGGAGCGCGAGGTAGCCACAGTGATGCCCCATAACCTGAACGATAAAAACTCGTCGAGCCGAGACAGCTGAGCGCTTGATCTTGTCCACAGCCTCCACAATGGAGTTGAGAGCCGTATCGGGCCCTATGGCAAACTCCGTGCCTGGAAGATTGTTGTCGATGGATGCTGGAAGACAGATCATAGGAATGTCGAAAGCCGGAAAGTGAGTCGCCGCCTCCATCATCGTATGGACGGACTCATAACCCCTCCAGCCACCGATCATGAGGAGTCCACCGATCTTGTGCTCCTCCAAATTGCGAGCGGCCTGATAGAGGTCACGACTCTGTAGGCCGTCCCTATGGGTGCCGAGCTTGGCCCCACCCAGGCTCGCCCAGCCAGACACGCTCATCCAATCCAGGGGCTCGATGTGGCCCTCTTTCAAGCCACGGAATCCACCTCTAACACCAAAGACCTCATAGCCTTTCTCGATAAGAAGCCTGACCGAGGCTCTCACGGCCATATTCATTCCGGGCGCCGGACTGCCGCCGTGAATGATCGCAATTCTCTGCCGTGTCGCTCCAGCTTTCGGGGGCCGAGGGCTGGCCCTAACGATAGTCTCCATGGCGCAGAACACCTTATAGAAAGAACCACCACGCCTCTGCATGGTGGCCACCTCGTTGCCGAGACCTATCTCTTTGTTGACCAGCTGGGTTTTGGCGATGTTCTCCGCTAGTGAGCGGACCTCCGGACGACCTCCGATCAGACCCACAAAACTGGTTTCACCCTTTTTTTGAACGGTTGTCTCTACCGCCACGTAACCGAGCATGGTGCCTAGAATACGGTCGAAGGCACTGGGCGGACCACCGCGTTGCACATGACCGAGAATGGTCACTCGGGC
>CAZVVF010000460.1:0-4474 GCA_964630575.1 uncultured Burkholderiales bacterium
GTCAGCGACACCAGCACCGCAGATAGAAAGCAAGGGGGCTCGCAGAGGTCCTGGACGATGTAGTTTTGCTGGGAGATATGGCCCACGCATTCGGTGTGGGTTCCGTGCAGATGAGCTGAGAAATGGAACACCGGACAGTTGCACCCGGCGCCTTTGTCTGTGCTGAGCACGACATCGCCCGAGCGGTAGGGCTGAGAGTGCGCCGGTGATGCCCCGAAGGCTCGAAACTGCTGACCCTCAAAAACAACGGGGATAGAGATGTCGATGGGTCTTGAGAGGTCTATCCGACAGGGGCGTTCGTTGATGTTGAGGGAAATTCTCATAGACCTAACCATCGTTTCGCGGTTTTGTAGAGTATGTTCTCTTTCTGAGTCTCCGAAAGGGTGGGAAGCTCTCGCTCGCCATCGGCGTTGCTTCGGGGTAGCCAATTGAAGTGTTCCCAAGCCTTGTCTTGGTCGGCGGGCCCAGTGGGCAGATGCTCGGTCATATGACCGGGGTAGATGTTCTTGGTTTGGCTGTAGGGACACTTGTTCTGTTTGGGGTCTTCAAGGGTTTTGGCGTCGAAAGGGTCGACCTCTCCGAGGGGGTAGGGGTAGTCAGAGCCAAGGGCCATCCGTGAGGAACCGAGGACCTCCGTCAACATCTTCAGAGCCCACGGATTGTGAGTGAGTGTGTCGCTAAAGACCCCACACTCTTCGATGGTATTCCAAAGATTTTGTTTGCAGGACTCGCCGAACAGGTCAGGCCGGCAGTAGGAGCCGTGTTCGAGGCGACCGAGAAGGGTTGGAAAAGCCCCACCGCCATGGGCGTAGAGCACGCGCAGCCCAGGGAGCCGCTGGTGGACCTGCCCTCGCGTGAGCGAGTCGAAGGCGAGTGCAGTCTCCAGTGGCATCGCGGTGAGCCAGGGGCGCCAGTTGCGAGTCGCCTTCATGCGACCCGCGAGCTTCGTTTCTCGAGGAAACATAAAGCCTCCCCAAGGATGGATGAAGATTCCCATATCGAGGTCGTTGGCGGCTTCGAAGACGGGGAAGAACTCCTCCGAATCGAGGTCTTTCCCATCGATGTTGGAGTTGATCTCAACCCCCCTCGCTCCCAGAGCTTTCAGGCGTTGAAGCTCTTGGATGGCCCTTTTGGGGTGTCGCATGGGTACCGCGCCCAAAGCCACAAAACGCTCCGGAAACTTCTCCACCAAGCGAAGATTGTCGTCGTTGAGAATCTTGCAGATGTCGCTGGCGTGAGTCTCGTTGTCGACAAAGTCGGGAATCATCATGGGAGTGGGCGAGAGAACCTGGACTGTGACCCCGCTCTGCTTGCAGGCAGCCACTCTCGTGGTTGGATTGTAGGCGTCGTCCTCGATGACTCGGAGAACTTCCCCTTTGCCGTTGACGAGCTGGGCGCAGCAAGGTTTGACGGCGTGGGCACGCACTCGCACAAAATCAGCGTAGGACGAGGCGTATTTTTCAAGGAGATGGTAAGTGTCAGGGGAGAGTGTGGTGTGGGTGTGGACGTCCCACTTTTCAGGAGCCTTAAAAGGGTACATCCTACGGGCCCTCTGCGATGTAAGCGACGCATTTGAGTTCGACGAAGATCTCCTTGAGGGGGAGGGCGGCGACTTGAACCGTGGTCCTGGTCGGTTTCCAGCCGTCGGCAAAGACCATGTATTCTTTCCAGAGTTTGTTGAAAGCGGGAAAGTCTCGAGGAATATCTAGCAAGAAGACCTGAACATCCACCACGTCGCGGAGACCGCGTCCACCGATGTCCTTGAGCACCGTGTCGATGTTCTTAAAAACATGGCGGGCCTGAGCCTCTAGATCATAGTCCACGACCTGTCCAGAATCATCCAGGGTGACCCCAGGAACTTTGTTGGTCTCTTTGTCGCGGGGCCCCATCCCACAGAGGTAGACCATCCGTTGCTGGGGTCCCACGGGGACTTCCACAACGTGAGCATAGTCGGCAACGGGCAGAGGGGCGTTGGGGGATTGACGCTGTACGGCTTCTGACATGTTAGCGTTCCTTTCTAGCGGGCATGGTTACGGTCTTCTTTTCGCAGAAGAACTCCATGGCGTCGGGTACTCCTTCTCGATGACCGTTCCCTGAGTTCTTGAAACCACCGAAAGGAGTCTCTAGAACTCGCAGGTTCCAGCAGTTGATCCAAGGCATTCCTACCTCCAGGGCGTTGGCCACGCGGATGGCCCGTTCGGGGTTTTCAGTCCAGAGGCTCGCCGCGAGTCCGTACTCAGATTGATTGGCCAAGTGGATGGCTTGCTCTTCTGTATCGAAGGCCGTGAGAGTGGCCACCGGCCCGAAGATCTCTTCTTGGTTGGTGCGACTGTCGTTTCGGACTCCTTGCAGGAGTGTCGGCTCCAAAAAATACCCCGACGCGCAACGGCCTGAGAGTTCGCGGCGTTTTCCACCACAAAGAATCGTCGCCCCCTCCTTTTGAGCCAGTTCGATACAACCCAGGACCTTGTTCATGTGGGTCTCGGATATAGAGGCACCATGCTCTGTCTCGGGGTCGAGGGGGTCCCCGATCTTGATGGCCTGCGCTCTTTTGACCAGTCGGGATCGGAAGTCTTCAAAGATGGAACGTTCGATGTAGATGCGGGAGCCGCAAAGACAGATCTGCCCTTGGTTGGCAAAGGCGGCTCGGGTCACTCCCTCAAGGGCTGCTTCAAGGTTGGCGTCGGCGAACACGATAGTGGGATTTTTCCCGCCCATCTCTAGCATGGGCGGCTTTTTAAAGGCCTGGGCACAGGTCATTCCGATGAGTCGGCCGGTGGCTGTGCTTCCGGTGAAGGAGATGCGCGCCGTCTCTGGATGTTGAGTCAGGTGCTGCCCGACTCCCGCTCCGGTGCCGTGCACCACGTTGAGGACCCCCGGAGGGATACCGGCTTTGTTGGCGAGGGTGGAAAGGAGGTAGGCTGTCAGAGGTGTGAGTTCACTGGGCTTGGCGACCACGCAGTTGCCGCTAGCCAGAGCGGGTGCGATTTTCCAGGTAAAGGACAGGAGCGGCAGATTCCAGGGAGAGATGGTTCCCACGACACCGACTGGCTGATGGAGCACATACCCCTCGGCTCGCTCACCCTGGAATCGGCGCGGTTGGCAGAATCGCAGTGAAGCCTGAGCGAAGGAGCGGAAGTTCTCCGCTCCTCGCGGGACCTCGACGCTGGAGGCAAAGCTGTGTGTCATGCCGTTGTCATCGACCTCAGCCTGCACCAAGTCTTGGCGGTGGGTGTCCAGAACCTCGGCCAGCGAATGCAGGATCTCGGCTCTGGCCTCTGGGCCGATCTTTTGCCAACCAGTCGATGCCTTGGAAGCCGCCTCCACGGCTCGTTGGAGATCGCCTGGTCCGGAGTGTGGTACCTGGGTGAGAACCTCGCCCGTTGCCGGGTTAATGGAATCGAGAAACTCGCCGTTCTCAGGCTCGACAAGTTCACCGCCAATATAGTTGAGCAGCTTGCTCGGGGTTACAAGCACGGAGTCCGCCCACCATCGACGGGTAGATTGATACCGTTGATATAGGCGGCAGCCGGAGTGGCTAGGAAGGCGATGGCTTGACCCAACTCTTCGGGTTTACCAAAGCGGCCAGCCGGGATTTCTGCAAGGGCTTCTCGGCGGACCTGGTCGACGGATTTTCCCAGTCTCTGCGCTTTCCCAGAATAGATCTCATCGAGTCGGTCGGTCTCGGTTGCGCCGGGTAGAACGTTGTTGACCGTGATCCCAAAAGGGGCGACTTCGCCAGCTAAGGTCTTGGCCCAACTCGCCACGGCACCCCGGATGGTATTGGAGACGCCCAGGCCAGTTAAGGGAGCCTTCACCGAGGTCGAAATAACGTTGATGACCCGTCCGTAGCCCTCGGCTTTCATGCCCTGAAAAAGGGCTCTGAAGATGACGTGGTTGCCGATGAGGTGTTGCTGGAAAGCTTCTAGAAACTGAGCTTCCCCGGCCAGGTTGGCGGGTCCGGCCGGCGGGCCCCCGGAATTGTTGACCAGGATGTGAATGGGTGGGTTGGACCGTGCGAAGGCCTCCATGGTTTGTTGAAGCGACTCCGTATCGCAGGCGTCGGCGACCAGGATGCCGTGTTGTTGCTGGTTCTGCCTCGACAGCGATTCACAAACAGATCGGAGTTTGTCCTCACTGCGCGCCATCACTGTTACGGTGGCGCCGAGCTGGGCGAGTTCCTGGGCTGCGGCGCGACCGATTCCTTTGCTGGCACCGCAAACCAGCGCATTCTTTCCGTTCAGGTCAATATTCATAGAGGCAACTTTTGCCCTCACCGGCCGGTCTCCCCCTGCTGTCTTCGGATGTCAACGGTCGGTCAGGTTGGGGGACCAGCGACGCTTGCCGCGAGGGATTGAAAGAGACGCAGGACAGACTCTTTGAGCTCCTTGGGGTGTACGTGAAGAGGGACCCCCTTGACCGAGAGTTCGCTATTGCCGATCTTGAGATCGTGAGGCTCGAGTTCGCACCACTC
>CAZVVF010000461.1:0-4468 GCA_964630575.1 uncultured Burkholderiales bacterium
GGCTCGACTGAACCAGACCTATCAGGTATTCGAGAGAGTGAGCCAGTTTGTAACCATAATTCATGGCGTTTACGATCCCTCAGACCACTCCGTGACATACGCCTGCGCGGGACATCCTCACGCCATACGTTTTGGCAGAGGAAGAACAACAGAGGTCGAGGGACCCATCAATCCTCCCATTGGAATCCTACCGAGACTGGATTTCCAGGAGACTCGTCTCGTCTTGGAGCCCGGAGAACGGCTTCTCTTCTACACCGATGGATTGACCGAATCCAAAGAGTCCTCCGGAGAACTCTATGGTGAGGAGAGGCTGCAGAGCCTGCTCGAACGACATAGCCAGACCCCCCTAGCAGAACTGCCTGATCGTGTGCTGGCAGCGCTCCAGGCATTTCGCAGGCAACCCGCCGCCGACGACATCACCACGCTCTTTCTGGAACGCGCGTCCTAGTCAACTAGAGGCAGAGAATGAAGAACTCTAGCGTATGGCTGAATTCCCCAAGATAGCCTCATAGATCGCTTCGTAGCCAAGCACCATCGCCTGTATCGAGAAAAGAGTTTCCACCCGGCGTCGGCAAGCGGAACGGTTCAGTTCACCGAGGCGAGCGACAGCCTCCACGGCCTGCTCTACGGTATCGACCAAGAACCCTGTCTCTCCGGGTTTCAAAACCTCTCTACACGAACCCAAATCCATAGCGATCACCGGAACTCCCGCGCAATTGGCTTCAGCCAGCACCAATCCGAATCGCTCGGGGATGGTGTTGAGATGGAGAAGGCCGAGGGCATTCGCGAAGAGTTCGTTCTTCTCGGGTACACCGAGAGGACCCAGATAGAGAGCGGAAACTCCATCGAGATGTGGCGCAATCTTATGATCGAAATAGGCGCGGTCTTGAATCAATCCACCGATAAGCAAACGCAATCCTGCGGCCTTGGCCACCTCCAGAGCCATATGAAGGCCCTTGTCGGGATGGATCCGACCGAGGAATATGAGGTCTCTACCAGGCCGCTCCTGGAAAGGGTAAAGGTCGCAGTCGATTCCGTTGTAAACGGTGCCCCGATAGTTGAGATCCGCACATCGATCGGATTCGCTGATAGAGACGAAGTTGCCCTCGCTATACTTGAGATACATGGGCATGATCTCTGGAGACGAGAATCCGTGGATGGTTGTTACCATGGGAGTTGAGATCAGACGACTGTAGGCCAGAGCCATGAAATCGTAATGGCTATGGATGAGGTCAAATCGGTCGGCCTGTTCGAAACAATGCGAGAGATGAAGATACTCACAGACCTTGGCATCAACGTTCTCGTCCTCCTCATACCCGCGCTCCACGACCGCCTCCAGATCGGCATCGGTGTCCGAATCAGCCGTCGCGAAAAGAGTCACGTCCCAGCCTCGCTTCACGAGGCCTTCGGTAAGATTGCTGGCCACCGTCTCCCACGCACCGTAAGCGTGCGGGGGCGTTCGCCAAGCGACAGGAGACAGAACCGCTATTCGGTTTTTTGACCGACTCGTTGCCACCGCGCAGTCCTTCCTGAACAGCCATCCTCACGGGAGTCGTGTTTCTTGCCACAGGTGGGTCCCCAGAAGAGGTCGACCAGTATCGAGTCTCTCATGCGACTTTGCTCAACTCCTTCAGCAGGTCGTTGAGGTCGACGCTTGCGAAGCCAGTCGCTTGGTCGGCGGTCCCATAAGGCAAGAGCAGAGTTCCGTTGTGGATAAGACCTCCGCAACTGTAGACAACATTCGGAACATATCCGTCTCGCTCGCTGGCATTGGCGATCAACAACGGCTCTGCCAAACGCCCGATCAGACGTCGGGGGTCATCCAGATCCAAGAGGTACGCCCCAATACTGTATTCGCGCATAGGCCCCACACCGTGACAAAGGACCAGCCAGCCAGCCTCTGTTTCCAAAGGGGAACCACAATTGCCGATCTGTGTCAGTTCCCACGGATAGCGTGGTCGAACTAGCACGTGGGACTCATACCAGAAGTGGATATTGTCTGAGAACATCATACTGATGTTCTCGCCGCCCTGCCGACCCAGCATGGCGTAGTTCCCGTTAATCTTGCGTGGAAAGAGTGCCATTCCCTTATTCCGAGCCGCCGGACCGTTCAAAGTTATAAAACGAAATTTCAGAAAGTCATCTGTCTCGATGAGCTGCGGCAAGATCAAACGACCGTCGTACGCTGTGTACGTGGCGTAGTACCGCGACGGCAATCCCCCCTCTTCGAATCTCACAAAACGAGCATCTTCGATACCGTTCCTCTGAGAGGGTGTCGATGGAAAGACAACCCGCTCCGATAAAGATTGTTCGGGTCGAAACTCAACTTCGTAGTTGGACATGGCCAGCGCCATAATCGCATCATCCGCTGCTGGGTCGGCGGGTTCGGCCACGGCCAGGTTCCTGCCGCGCCACCGTTCCCTGGCTAAGCAGTCCCGAAGATCTGCAAAAGTGAACTCGTCCTTGAGATGCTCACACAGCCGACGAGCGAACGCGCTGGCCAAGCCTAGCTCAAAGAGCTTCCTTCCAAAGAGACCCTTCTCAAACACGGGATTTGCAATGCGCTCAGGTTCCACTGCGAACCGACTAACCGGGTCCAAAGTGACGCTCCCTTGAGCATCGAGCACTCCTGAGCGAAAGGCGATCGAGGAGACGTGCCCCTCCCCTGTCGCACGCAAGCTCATGATGAACCGAAGCGACCCAGGCGAAACACCTGACTGGTCAGGGTGCATCACGACAGAAGGATTGAAGAGCGCTGCCGACTCCACCGCATACTCAGAGTAGAAGTATGCTCCGGCGAGGGCCTTACGCTCGGGACAGAGTTCCTGGTCGCTGGGCAGCAAAAAACGCACCGCCTCGAATCGCTCCAAGAACAGCTCGAGAAGGTTCTTGTGCCGCTCTTCGAATTTGCTCATCACCGAACGGAGCAAGCCAGAGATCTGGTCCTCGGGTATAGCCAGGACGCGGCTAAGGATATTCTGGCCCTGATCCTTGTTGGAAACCACAAGTGGCCTTAGCAGTACTCTTTTCGGGTCCCGCTCGATCCTAACGTCAAGCCGCCTCATTTTGAGCGTCAAGCTGGAGACCCGAGAGGCTTGCGAAGGGAAGCCTCGCGAAAGAAGTGCGACTTCTGTGTCCGCCGCAACTCTCCCAAGGACAGTAGAAAGGACAAGGTCGACTCGGCTCCTTGATTCTGGTTCAGTCGGTGAGGATGGATCCCATCACGACAACCTCCAGTGGAGGAATCGTAGACCGCCAACCCAAGATCGTTTCGACCCAAAAACCACTCGAAAGCCTGAACTCCACGCTTGTACCAGAGGATATCAGAGGTGGCTCGAAAGGCCTCCAAGCAGGCCGACAGGGTGGCCCACGCCTCCACCGGTTGCTGATCAAATTCCGGCTTGGCTCGACCTTTTCTGTAAACGATATCGGAACCCACGGGCTGCAGATGATGCGGCTCGGCCCCCTGCACACCGACCAACCACTCCAGCGCCTGCAGTCCCGCCTTGAGAACATCTTCGCGGCCACTCTGACGGCCGCTGGCAATCAAGGCTTGAGCCAGGCGCGGATTGTCATAGGACAGAAAATCCTCAAACCAACACCAGCTACTCGTGGAATTGGAACGAAAACTCCTATGCAGGCGTTCGGTCAGAAAATCAGCCACACGGGTCACCTCTCTATCGCCCCTAAAACGTTCAAGGTACTCGATCACGCCGAGCAAAGAGAACGCAACCGAGCGAAGGGAAGAGAATTCTAGAACCGCAGGCAGCGCCTCGGAGAAGAGCTGCCCACTGAGAGAGGGCCCAGGCTTTGTGTGACTCAAGGAGATCCCCAAGGCCCAAACCGCTCTACCGTGACTGTCTGTAGAACCCACTCTTTCGAGCCATTGCCGTTCGAAGCTCATGAAGTTTCGAAAACTCCCCGTGGCTCTGTCGAACGCATGAGCCAGAAACGCAGAATAGGTGAAACGCAGTTGCTCCACGGTCTCTTCGGCAACGTCCGGCTGTCCCAGCAGGTAGGTCAGCATCAGCCCACGAGCGTTGTCGTCTGTGCAGTATCCGTGGGAGAAATTCGCAACGGTGTAGAGCGCATGCTGAAACATCCCCGTTGAGTCGGTCATTCTCAGCACGTGTTCAAGCTTCATCTTCGGCAACTCAGCGGGCTTACCGTTGGCCAAGGGTAACTTCTGGGAGACCAAACGAGAGGCTCTCTTCTCTCGACGAGCCCGACTGAAGGACTCTCCGTACTTGGCCCCAACCTTCGGCCAAATCATCTCGCGCCCCAGTTGAAAAGCGCGACAGCCCATGTCCAATCGACGCTGGTCGTCGACCAACAATTCCGTCAGGGCCGCTCCAATGGCAGCCGAATCACCGAAGGGTACCAGAATACCAGCCCCGTTGGCCAAGAGTTCCCGAGCGTGCCAATAAGGAGTGGAAATGACAGGTTTGCCACAACCGAAAGCGTAGGC
>CAZVVF010000462.1:0-4466 GCA_964630575.1 uncultured Burkholderiales bacterium
GCTACGAGACGCTCACAGAATTTGATGGGGACCAGTTTAAGGCTTTCCAGGATGGTCTGGTTGACCCCGGGGAGGTTGAGGCCGACGAGTCTCCCCCCGAGGCGACCACACCCCTCGATATCGCTCGACACTATCTCTCGATTATCCCAGGAACAGGAGCCAAGAAATGACCAGAACTCGCTCACAAATATTACTTCTCGGTCTCTTTCTGTTTCTGTTGGCTCTAGGCGCCGGTGAGGCTCTGGCCCAACGCCCTATCCCAGAGATACAGCTTCCTTCCATCACCATCAACGGAGCCCCGACCGAAGAGAAGGCCAAGCTCTCGACCTACCTTCAGTTGATGTTCTTTCTTACGATTCTCACGCTGGCTCCCTACATCTTGGTCATGAGTACAGCCTTTATTCGCATCGTTATCACCATCAGCTTTCTGAGGACGGCTCTGGGGACACAGCAGGTTCCTCCGACCCAAGTCTTGATGGGGTTGGCGCTGTTTCTCACCATGTTTGTGATGGCACCGGTGGGGATCAAGATGAACAAGACCGCCATCCAGCCCTATTTGGCAGGCGATATCGAGGACCAGGGCGAGTTCATGACTAAGTTGCTAGACCCGCCTCGAGAGTTCATGCTTCGCCAAACTCGAGGAAACGATATTGACCTCTTCCTGGAGCTGGCTCAGATTCGGGAGCGTCCCGGTAAGGCGAGTGACATACCGCTGTATGTTCTGTTGCCCTCGTTTGTGCTCTCGGAGATTAAGACCGCGTTCCAGATAGGCTTTCTCCTCTACTTACCGTTTCTGGTCATCGACATGATCGTGAGTTCGGTGCTGATGTCGATGGGTATGTTCATGTTGAGTCCCATGACGATATCGCTTCCGTTCAAGCTGTTGATGTTCGTATTGATCGATGGCTGGGAGTTGGTGATCAAAGGAGTGGTGAAGAGCTTCAACCCTATTGCCCCTGGCCCGTCTCCTTGACGGGCCGCAATGTTCGAAGTTTAAGGCTATAGAAAAGGGGCCTCCTGGTGGTTCGGGGTGCTGACTTACTGCGACTGAGAAAGGAGAATGCAGGTGTTTTACTGTCAAGAGATCTTTGACTCGATATTTCTACCTATGGTGCAAAAGACAGTACGCCTCATTCTCACGCTTTCGGCTCCTATGCTCTTGGCTGCCATCGGAACAGGAATCGCGGTCTCCATTTTTCAGGCGACGACCAAGATTCAGGAGCAGACCCTTTCCTTTGTTCCCAAGATCGTGGCCACATTCGCCGCTCTTGTGATCTATGTCCCTAAGGTCAGGGTTGAAGGAACGGCATTCCTCTTAGAGATCTTGAACTACATAAGCATGATGCAGGTTGACGCGGTGTTGAAATGATGGAGAGTTTGTTTTTTGCCCAGAGCTTCTTTACCGAAGAGTTCATCATGGAGATCAGCACCCGTGGACTGTTTCTCATCATGCTGCTCTCGGCACCTATGCTCATGTCGGCACTGTGTGTGGGTTTGGTCATTTCCATTATTCAAGCCACCACCCAGATTCAGGAGCAGACCCTCGCCTCGGTTCCCAAAATGGGTATAACCTTTGTCAGTTTGATCGTTTGTGGGCCATGGATTATGGACAGTTTGAGCACCTATGCTCGAGAGTTGTTTCAATACATTGCGTTGATGGGGCCGTAACTCGCTTTGGATGACAATTTCTTTGTAGCATTCGGTGTAGGCTTGTTGGCTTTTGTAAGGATCGTCTTCATTTTCCAACAGGCACCCATCTTGGCGAGTCGACACATCAAGCCCCAGATGAAGGTCGGCTTGGCCGGAGCTATGGCTATTGTGGCCTTCCCTAATCTTCCGATGCCGGAGAATTTTCCAGAGGAGCCAAAGGGTTTTATTCTCGCGGCGCTCGGCCAGATGATCGTTGGACTGGCTATCGGGTTCGTCTCGTATCTGGTGATGGCAGCGGCTCAGTTCGGTGGGGAGATGATGGACATCCAGATGGGTTTGTCCGTAGCAGCCTCCATGGACCCTTCCAGCGGTGGTACGTCAAAGCTGCTCATGCGTCTCAATTTCTACATCGCCATGCTGCTCTATCTTGGTGTAGACGGGCACCACATGCTTTTCAGAGCGCTGTTTCACTCCTTTAAGGTGATTCCGCTGACGGAATTTCGGGTGTCGGGTCGTCTCGTGTTGCAGTTCATTAGCCACACGGAGGATATCTTTCTTATCGGCCTTCAGGTCGCCGCTCCCCCACTGGCAGCGCTCTTCATCACTCAAGTCGCTATGGGTCTTCTA
This sequence comes from uncultured Burkholderiales bacterium, assembly GCA_964630575.1. GTDB lineage: Bacteria > Vulcanimicrobiota > Xenobia > Xenobiales > JADMJV01 > JAEXNA01. The sequence goes on from CAZVVF010000462.1 coordinate 2,278, forward strand.
GCGCGGGTCGCGCCGCAGATGAACGTTTTTATGCTGAGCTTCCCGATGAATATCGCCGTTGGGCTCATGTTGTTTTCCATCGGTCTGCCCATGATCCAGGGGCTGTTGTTGAAGCAGTTCGAGATCAATCAGGACCGCACGATGGATGTCATCTACATCATAGGGGACCCAGACGATCCGACGCTTCCCACCGCCGAGGGGTTCAAGCTGGAGCCTGACCCCTCAGCCGGCAAACCAGGGCTCAGTCAACCGGTGCCCAGGCGACCGATGCCGAGTCCGGCCTTTTAGTGGGATAAGTGACAAAATTGTAAACCGGTTGGTCAGGATGGGCTAAACACCTATACTGTTAGTGCTTGTGTCTGCTAAATTGGCCTTCCTAGGGCTTTTGACCGCAGAGTTTGAAGAGGATAAGGAGGTAACCACAATTGTCAGGCGATAGCGATAAGACAGAAGAGCCCACTGAGCACAAGTTGCAAGAGCAACGCAAAAAGGGCCAAGTCATGAAGAGCCAAGAGGTTATCTCAAGCGTTGGGCTTATCGCAGCTGTTGGAGCCTTGTACGGCGCTGGTGCCTTCATGTACAACCAGGTGAAGGATTTCTGGATCTACGTCTGGGGCCTGATCCCCACCTTCGACCCGTCAACGCGCTCCTTTTTCGCTGATACCATGGAGGTCATCGGCGTTGTCACCATCACGTTGGCTCCACTTCTGGCGGCGGTCTTCTTGGCTGGGATCGTGGCCAACGTCGCCCAGATCAAACTGCTTTTTACGGTAGAGCCGCTGAAGCCGTCGCTCAAAAAGATCAATCCCGTATCAGGTTTCAAGAACATTTTTTCCGTGAAATCTTTGATGGAGCTCTTTAAACAGCTGGCCAAGCTTTTTATCGTGGGCGCTATCTGTATTTCCATTGTGCGAGGTGAGATTGCCGGTTTTGCTCTGGCGCCGCTCTGGGATATCCAGACCACCATCGGCATGGTCGGGAGTATTGTCTGGCGCATTGTGAAGGCTGTTATGCTGGGGATGTTCTGTATCTCTGCCCTGGACTACGTGTTTCAGAAGAAGCAGTTCATGAAGCAGATGAAGATGAGCTTCAATGACCTCAAGGATGAGTACAAGGAGACGGAGGGTAACCCCGAGGTCAAGGGTAAGCTGCGTCAGAAGATGCAGGAAGCTTCCCAGGGCGGGGGGGGAATGCAACAAGTCCCCAACGCCAACGCTGTGGTCACCAATCCGACCCACCTGGCGATAGCCATCAAGTACGATAAAGAGGAGTGTCCCGTTCCAACAGTGGTCGCCAAAGGCGAGCGACTGGTCGCTCAGCAGATCAAGGTTCTGGCCGAAGACAATGACGTGCCTTTGGTTGAGAATGTTGAACTGGCTCGCGCACTGTTCGGTGCCTGTGAGGTTGGACAAGCGATTCCCACTGAGTTGTACAAAGCGGTGGCAGAAATCTTAGCTTACGTCATGAAGCTTAAACGGAAGAAAGCGATGCGTCAGAGAAGACGATGAATTTTTTAGAGACTCTCAAAGAGAGAGTACTAGTTTGCGACGGTGCCATAGGGACTCGTTTGCAGGCACTTACCGGAAACACCCAATCTTGCATCGACGGCTTCAATCTCGATTCATCCTATTCTGAAATCGTGAGTCTTGTTCACCGCTCCTATATTGAAGCTGGAGCCGACGTTATTTTTACCAACACCTATGGTGCCAATGCGATCAAGTTGGACCGTTACGCCCGCAAGGGTCAGGTTCTTGCCATCAACGAAGAGGGAGCGCGCTTGGCTCGTCGGGTCGCGGGCCAGACCACCTTCGTGGCGGGATCGGTTGGCCCACTGGAGCGTCCAGGCGGTGCTGAGGGGCAGTGCACCGAAATGCTCGAGGAGATCTATAGGGAACAACTCCAGGGCCTCTGCAATGGCGGCGTTGATCTCTTTATGTTTGAGACCTTTCAGGATATCGTGGAGTCGCGGGCGGCGCTGAGTGCGGCTCAGAGTTTTGGACTCCCCGTGGTCTTTAGTATCGGGGGAGTGACCAACGGTCGGACTTCTCTGGGCACAACGGTTGAGGAATTTGTGGTCATGGCGGGCAGCCTCGACGTCGATGTTGTTGGTGTGAATTGCCGGGGAGCCTTCGATATCGTTGAGTCGATCGAGCGTATCGATCAGACGACCTCGCTTCCTTTGATCGCCA
>CAZVVF010000463.1:0-4460 GCA_964630575.1 uncultured Burkholderiales bacterium
CACCAGGTCGCGCCAATAGCTGGCCACAAAGCGTGGCGTGACTCCCATGGCTTTGGCTTGATTCTCATCGACCGTAGCCAAAAGTTCCGGTCCCCAGTGAACGTGATTCCCGTGCATGTGAGCGTAAAAAACGACCACCTCGCCGGTATCCACGTGGCGTCCGACCTTGATATCTTTTGGCTCTAGACCAGTTCCACCGCACGCGATACAGGCCGAGTGATACATCGAGTTCAATCGTTTGGCCAGAATTTTGGAACGGTCGGGAGCGTCGACGTCCTTCCAGGGGGTCACCTGAAAAAGTCCAATATCCTCACCCAGCAACACCGCTGCCTGACCGTCGACATCCCCCGAGGTAAAAATATCGGCATTGAGGCTCGCTTCAAAGGTTCCGATAGACTCCACGGGACCGCCGTAGAACGGACTCTTTGTTTCCTCGTTCTTCTTGTAGCCAAAGTAACCGACGGTTCCCAAAATCGCCACCAAAGCCACCCACAAAAGCGGTGAACGCTTGCCGCTCTTAGGCGTGGCTTGAGCAGGTTCAGGACTCGGCTGGAGGTCCTGGGTTGGCTCATCCAGAGGAACGGGTTTACCCAGCGCTCGCAAAAGTGCGTTGCGCATCTCCAAGGCCGACTGGTAACGGTCATCGGGATTGAAGCAGGTGGCCTTGGCTAGGACCGCTTCCAATTCCGGGCTCACCGCATCGTTCAGCTCCCGAACGGGTGCAAACTGAAAGGCTCCCAACTGTTTGCGATGCCCTCCGGTCATAAGCTCATAGAGGGTTGCTCCCAGGGTGTAGATATCCGATCGAACGTCCGTTTCGGCCCCACCATAGTGCTCCGGGGAAGCGGTGGCCGGGCTCCCCATCAACTCCGTGTCTTTGGCCCGAACCCCTTTGTGAAGACGAGCGATGCCAAAGTCGATGAGCCGGATTTTGCCATCTTTGATCAGGATGTTCTCAGACTTCAGATCACGATAGATGACCGGCGGTTTCTGAGCGTGGAGGTAGTCGAAGACCTCGCACAACTGTACGCCCCACTCTGCTACCGTCTCCGGCTTGGCTCGATTGTCCGGGTTGAGATAGACCGAAAGGGGGTCTCCGTCCACGTACTCGAGGACCAAATAATAGAAGCCACCTTCATTGAAAAAACTGTGAAAACCGACGACCGCCGGGTGGCTGAGGCGCTCCAGCAAACCCTTCTCGGAAATGAGGGAAGGGACTTCCCTGGTGTTGCTGGCTGCGACTTCCTTCAAGACCACGAATCGTCCCTCAGACTCGGCTTTGTAGACACAACTCATGCCGCCCATTGCTAAATACTCGACTTTGTAGCCACCCACCACCGAACCATCGACGAGAGCGGTTCGACCAGTTCCATCATTGAGTTCGCGTCTTTCATTCATTGCGAGTCCCTCCCTTATTCACTGGGCTTACCGAAGGGCAGCCGTGATGGCATATCAGCGACAACGTAAACTGTAACAGCCAAGGTCGCAACGCAGTTCCGAAAATCGTCTTTGTCGATCTTGTCCAAGGTATCCGCCGGACTGTGATGGTACCAAAAATAGCGCTCGTCCTTATGGGTCAGACCAGCTCCAGGAACTCCAGCCTTCATCAGCGGACCGATGTCGGCTCCCCCACCAGGGGTTGTCACGGTCATCTCACCAACCCCATCCTTGAGTAGACCAACGACCGCACGAAGTTGCTCCAGAGCGGCCTCGTTGCCGGTGAAGGAGAAGCCCGAGGGATGAAAGGTCCCGTAGTCTGACTCAATGGCCAAAACGTGGTTGGCCATCTCAAGGTCGTGAAGCCGGCGATAGACCTTGGCTCCGCGCAATCCGTTCTCTTCATTGGTCCAGAGAACGACCCTTATCGTCCGACGAGGCTTGAGGCCCATCTTCGCGATGAGGCGCAGTGCCTCCCAACTCATAAGGCAGCCGCCACCGTCGTCTTGGGCACCCTCGCCGATGTCCCAACCATCGATGTGCCCACCCAGAACCACGACCTCTTCCGGAAACTCTCGTCCCTTGATCTCAGCGATCACATTGCGCGAGGGAGCATCTAGGAACTGCTCTGTCTCCAGAAGCAGGCTCACCTCGACCTTCTGCCCGGCCTCTTGCAGCCTCGCGAAATGAAGGGCCGCCTCAGGAGTTATGGCTGCAAAGGGAATTTTGTCACTGCCCTTGTCGTAGACCATGACACCGGTGTGAGGGGTGGCCAGCGAGTGGGGAGTCACCGAGCGCAAGAGCGCGGCAACAGCACCGGCATCAGCAGCGCGGGAGGCTCCCGAAATGCGATACCCCACGGTTTCTCCATAGGTTGTAAAGGGTACATTGAAAACAACGATCTTGCCTTTGGCCTCGGCTCTGCGCTGATCGAGTTCCTGGTAGCTCTCCACCACCAAGATCTCGGCCTTGAGTCCTTCTGGTGGGGTGGAGACCGAGCCACCGAGCGCCACCACAGCTAGCTCCTCGGGCTTTTCCTTGAGCACAGTCAGTCTCGCTGCGCCGCGCACCCAGTGAGGAACCATGACAGCCTCTGTGGCAACTCGGTCAAAGCCGTCCGTCCGCATCTCCGACACGACCCAGTCGATGGCGTCCTCTAGGCCCTTGCTACCGGAGAGTCGATGAGGGAACAAGGTGCAGAGCGTGTTCAAACGCTTCCAGCCCAATTCCGACTGCTGAGAGCGCACAATGATATCGTCGGCCTTGGGCCCGTAACTTTCGATCTCCTGAGCCTGTCCGGGAAGCAGAAGCCACATCACGAGCAACGGAAAGCTGAGCCTATACCAAGATTTCATTCAGACCTCCACCATAGCTTGGGGCTAGATTCCTGCCCTGTCCCAACTCGTTTCATAGTGGCAGCCTCATAGACCTTTCCTCCCAACACCGTGTATTCCACATACTTCGAACGGCGAATATCTTTCAGAGGATCACCATCGACCACAATAATGTCGGCCAGCTTTCCGGGCTCGAGGCTACCGATATCCTTATCGAGCCCGAGGTAGGTGGCACCGTTTATGGTTCCACAGCGCAACGCCTCATGCGGTGTCATACCTCCTTGTTCGAGCATCCAGAGTTCCCAGTGAGCCGCTAGACCCTCCCGCTGACCGTGAGCCCCCAGATTGACGACCACACCCTTCTCCGACAGAGCTTTGGCACCAGCGGCCGCTTTGAGATGATTGTACTCGTCATCGGGAGCTTGGGTCCGGCGCCGAGAGGCCGGGTCAATGACCTCGCGTGGCACAAATCGATTGAGACGCTCATCGTCCCAAACATCGGTTTTCACGTACCAGTAGTTCTCACCCCAAATCCCTCCGTAGGCCACGCCCAGAGTCGGCGTGTAGCCGACCGCTGTTTGCGACCACAGAGCGAGCACATCGTCGTAGATATTGGCCACAGGAAGAGCGTGCTCCACCCCGGTATGCCCGTCTACGATCATCGTCATATTGTGCTGAAACAGTGACCCGCCCTCAGGCACGACCATCATCTCCGTTTGGCGAGCCGCCTCCAAGACTTGCTGGCGTTGCTCTCGCCGTGGTTGGTTGTAGCTCTTGACAGAGACCGCCCCCCAGGTTTTGAGGCGCCGGAGGTGCCCGAGCGCATCCTTCAGCGAAGAGACATTGGCGTAGTAGCCAGCCGCTTTGGCTCCGTAGAGTATCGTCCCCGTAGAGAAGATCCGTGGGGCGAGCAGTCTCCCGGCCAGCTGCATTTCCCGAGCCGTGAATACCGAAGCGGTGTCGTTGGAGGGGTCGTGCAGAGTGGTCACACCAAAGGACAAACTCGAAAGACCTGCATAATTCACCTGAGGAAACACTCGGCCATCAGAAAAGGAACCGTGCCAATGGACATCCACCAAACCTGGAAGAACGGTTTTTCCTGTGCAATCGAGGCGAAAGGCTCCTTCAGGAATCTTCACTTCGCTGGACGGTCCAACCGTCAGGATCCGATCGCCCTTGAGCAAAACCGTGCCCGAGTCCAGGATTTCGTTCCCCTTCATCGTCACAACCTGCCCCCCCACCAAGGCCACCATCGAGCTCTCGTCGGGTCTTGCGACCGGCTCATCCCAGCTATAGTCCTTCAGGGTTTTCTGCTTGCTAGACGGCGAGTAGGTCCAAACCTTCGGACCCACATTCCAACTCAAAACTCCAGCCTGACTCCAAGAGGGGAAATAGGCCCCCAATTCCGTCGAAACTTGAGTGATGGGTAGATTCTTGGACCCGCCACTCACCTCGATGGTTCGACCGGTGGGAAGATTGGGCATCACAAAAAGATCGAATTCGTCCTGAAAAGCGACAGTCTGTTCGTCGGCAGACATGAAGAATGCTGTAGCTGTCTTGCTGCTGAAGAGCACTCGACTCTGGCCTGTCTCCAGGTCGAGACGCACGAATTGTTGGGGGTCTGAACCCTTCGTGTAGTAAACCGCGTTGGAGTCCGCTGAAAAATGAGGGGACTCCCCAGAGGAATCC
>CAZVVF010000464.1:0-4458 GCA_964630575.1 uncultured Burkholderiales bacterium
GGTGGAACAGTCGGGGCTCTCCTTCGTGTTGGGAGTCAGGGCCTCCGCAGACGAACACTACTCTGTTTACGCAGGCTACGACGTGAGTCGACTGAACCCCAAAACACGAGAGTCCTGGGGGCAAGTCAGAGGAAAGGGGATTCGCCTGACGGTGAGTCACCAAATGCTAGGCGAGCATTTCACCGGACGTTTCGCCCCCGGCTTCATGTTGCGGGAGCGCCGCGATTTGGCGATCGCTCACATGATCGAGAAGAACGCTTTGTGCATTCCGATCCCGGTGAATCTCGACGGTCGACGTCTCGACAGTATCTGGTCTACCCGGGACCTGGGTTTCAGTTCATCTCATAGACCGATCCTGATCTCAGGTGTGGAGGCTGCACCTCCTCATTTCCCCGACCTGCCTATGAACCTGAGCCAACAACGAATATCCATATTCCAAGGCCAGAGATCCGCCCGTGTTGTGCCTAAAACGACCCAGGCCTTTGGAAGCTGGTTTGTCCTGCGAGGGGTGGAGTTGCGGGTGCTCTCAGGAGCGGGCGTGGGAGGTGAATATCGCAACCTCCACGCTGCCCCATCGCCGAACCTGGCTGAACCTGCTCATCGCGTCTGTTGGGTTCGTGACGGTGTGGTTGTTAGCGAAGAGGAATTGCGCCCCTCAACACCCTGTTGGGTCTCTCAACTTTTTCTCTTTATCAATGCTGAGGGTCTTCAAACCGACCTCACGGGGCTATCTCTGGTGGATTCCGCCGACAAGACGGAGCGTTTGAGGCGAGCCCTGGCGGGGACTTCTGAGCAACTCCGGTTGGAGCAAGAGCAAGTCAAAAGCTACACTGAAGAGCAACCCCATGCCAATAGGCAGACTCTTCGGGAGGAGTGTCGCGAGGATTTCATCGATAGCCTACCAAGCGCACTAGGGTTCTTTCGCAAAGTCGCGGCCGCCGGTGCCACCGGACCCTACGAATTTCGTCAGCAAACTCGAATAGATATTTGGGAACGGTTCCTCTTTTACGACCTCCACAGAATGGCTGAAGACCTCGATGCTGGAGTTGAGCAGGCTTAGCGGGAGGCGTCTCGGTTTTTCATCGAGTTCCTTGCGAGTACGCAGCAGACTGCAAGAGGGTGGGCCCGGGCAACCAGAGTCTAACGATACCGACTGACACACTTGTGGGTATCACAGCCATTCGGGTCACTATCGTTGCTGGAACGGCGACACCAGGAGCGTCTGGAGCGAAGCCGTGAAAGATGTGTAGGTCCATCCACCGACTCCAACCCTTCCCCTTCTCCAATCGCTTTGGTCACATCTCCATTGTCAATATATTTTTGATAGTGTTTATCGCCAAGCACTCTTTTTCAAGGCTAACACTACAGTTAAGCTAAGGGCCAGCCCAAAGCTCATACACAGTGGCCAAGGAGATAGATATGACGAAAACGATCCTCATTACGGGTTCCACCGACGGAATAGGTTTTGAAACTGCGAAGTTGCTTCACGAACAAGGGCATAGAGTTCTCTTGCACGGACGAAGTGCCGACAAACTTGAGCACGTCAAAGGCATGCTCTCAAATGGCCAGACTGTCTCGACGTATTTAGCCGATCTTTCCAAGCGAACTCAAGTCGCCGAACTCGCTGCCGCTGTGATAGCAGACCATGAAAGCCTCGATGTTCTGATCAACAACGCCGGTGTATTTCGAATGCCTCAAGCCCAAACTCCGGGCGGACTCGATCTCCGCTTCGTGGTCAACACAATCGCCCCATACCTTCTGAGTCAGTTGCTCCTTCCGCACATTCCCAAGTGGGGTCGCGTGGTCAATCTCTCTTCTGCGGCTCAATCTTCAGTGAGTCTTGAGGCTCTATTCGGTCGAGTAAAACTCAGTGACGGGGATGCCTACGCCCAGAGCAAATTGGCGATGACCATGTGGTCTCGCCAACTAGCCCTCAACCTCGGCAGCGACGGACCGATGGTGGTTGCTGTGAATCCCGGCTCACTGCTGGGTAGCAAAATGGTCAAAGAAGCCTTCGGAATCGATGGTGGCGATCTGAGTAAGGGCGCCGAAATTCTGTGTCGCGCTGCCCTCTCCGAAGAATTCGCAACGGCGGCTGGAAAGTACTTCGACAATGATTCTGGAAAGTTTGCCAACCCACACCCGGATGGGTTGAACACCGAAAAAAATTCCGAGGTCACCCGAGGCGTTGACGAACTGAGCCAACTCGCGAGTTGGTGATATGCGACAATCCTTATTACCGACCAAACGGCAACTAGAAGTGCCGACTCTCTGAGCCAGCTAGAGCTTCTCCTTTAGCGGAGGGACGTCCCCGTCAGTATCTGACCATGGTCAATGGTTACAGATCATTCAGTTCGACGCTCTCCTCAAGCCACAGCCCCCCTGCCGACCCCATCGCGAGTAGCACTCTAGAGCAGTCTAATGGCCTCGTCGATCACGGTCTTGACCCTGTTGGCCAGGTGCCTGTTCCGGTTGGTGCCAAGATACAGGCTCTCACTTGCGGGATTGGAAAGTCGGTGAGTCCGAATCCCTTCTGGTTTCTGGAAAGCATCCACGGCGTGAGTCGGCAACACCGTGAAGCCCAAACCTAGGGTTACTGGTTCGAGAATGAGGCCTATCTGATTGGAGAAGCCCCTCTTCTTGAACTGGTGGTGGTCCTGAAACTCTTCGAAGTTCGCACCGAGGAGCAGTGCTGCGTGATGAGCCCCGTCAGGATGGTCGATAAATCCCAGCCCCAAAAGTTGCTCCCAACTCGGATCGACCATTTCCACCGGTGTCACGAGCAATAGGGCTTCTTCGGCTATCCTTCGGCAGTGAACCCCCTCTAGTGTCGAGAGCCTGGTCATAAACCCTATGTCGACGACACCCTCTGCGATCGACTTTTCTATCTCTGAATTGGGGGCAAATCTGTAGTCGATCACCAGATCGGTGTGCTGCTGCTGGAACTCCAAAAGATGGGGGTATAGCTTTAGACCCACACTCCCAGGCGACTTAACCCGGACCTCACCTTCGTAAGCTGGGTCCATTCCAACCCGCTGTTCAAGATTTGAGAGGGACTGAAGAATATGCCTCGCTTCTCGATAGAGTCGCTCGCCTGCTTCGGTGAGCCTGAACTGCTTGCCCTGTCGAATGATCAGAGGCCTTCCGAACAGTTCCTCAAGCTTATTGATATGTTGGCTCACCCCAGGCTGCGTAATATTCAATCGCTCAGCTGTTCGAGTGAAGTGCTTCAGCTCTACCAAGGTACAAAAGCTATGGAGCCAAACCGGATTAACCATTACTAAAGATTATATCCAATATAATAAATCATAATTTTTCATTATGTTAGTGCCGTGATAACCTGACGTCAACCCCACTATCAGCAAGGAGCCAGGTCATGAAAAACGTCTATCCAAGAAACTTCTCCCACATCGGAATTTCCGTACCAAGTCTAGAGAAGGCGGTCGAGTTCTACACCGAAATCATGGGCTGGTATGTCATCATGCCTCCAACAGACGTCACCGAAGACAAAAGTGCCATAGGACAAATGTGCACAGATGTTTTTGGTGCAGGCTGGGAGAGCTTTCGAATCGCCCATCTCTCCACCGGTGACCGAATCGGAATCGAACTTTTCCAGTTCAAAGACCAGGTCAACCCAAACGACAATTTTGAATACTGGAAAACAGGAGTCTTCCATTTCGCTGTTCAGGACCCGAATCTTGAAGAGCTGGTCGAAAAGATCCTAGCTGCTGGCGGCAAGAAACGCATGAAGACGCCGCGCTATTACTATCCTGGTGAAAAGCCCTATCGTATGATCTACATGGAAGACCCTTTCGGCAACATCATTGAGATCTACAGTCATAGTTATGAACTCCACTACGCGAGCGGAGCCTATGCCGAGCAACCCTAAAAGAGGCCAACAAGATGATATTCAAGATATCGTAGACCTTGAGTCTACGCGGGGAACTCCCGGTCTCTTGAGGGAGAATAGAGCCGCAAGCGAAGCTTGAACGATGAGCTTGGCTTGCGGCCTCCAACACGTCATGAACCTACCGCCTTGGCAGGTCATGAAGTGTGTGGGAGACCCTAATGGGAACGTCGATGGAACTCCGTCGAGCCAGACAAAATGCCCCTCACTTTCGGTTTGGGGCGCTCAGAAAACGAGCCTCCTCGGGCATCGCGCCCTCACCCCCTCGAAGCTCTGGTGCACCTGCGGATCGAGTGGACGTTTCCCACTCTAGCCCCTCCCCTTCAGCAAAGCCCAAACTCCATCTCAGACAGAGGCTCACGGATAGCCGCTTGGCCGCAGAACCCCACCAAACCCCGCAAACCCGACCGCCCAGGCCGCAGAATCCCACGAAACCCCGCAAACCCGACCGGCCAGGGCCCAGAATCCCGCGAAACTCCGCAAACCCAACCGCCCAGGGCGCAGAATCCCACGAAACCCCGCAAAATAATCCCACCCAACCCCGCAAACCC
>CAZVVF010000465.1:0-4455 GCA_964630575.1 uncultured Burkholderiales bacterium
CCTAGGAAGTCTCTTCTTCTACCTCCTGGTCTACACGGTTACCAACATGGCGTTCTGGGTGATACTCCTGACCGTCTCCAAAGCCAAGGGCAGCACTCAACTCGACGCCTTCAACGGGCTCAGCCAGACCTCACCTTACCTTTCCTTCTGCCTCATGGTCGCTCTGCTCACCCTTTCCGGCGTGCCACCCTTGGCAGGCTTTATCGGAAAGGTCTACCTGTTTCGAGCCGCCTTCTACTCTCAACCCATCATGGCTTTCTTTGGAGTGCTGGGCTCCATCATTAGCCTCTACTACTATTTCAACATTCTTCGTCGTTGCTATTTCCTGAAACCTCAGGATTTTGACCAACCACTTAGAATCAATGTTGCTACAAAGGGACTGCTAGCCGTCCTCTTGGTCCTCACCTTGGTGGGTGGCCTCACCCCCGGCCTGACGCAGTCTTGCTTCTTCCTAGCAGAAAAGATGTTGATGCAATGAGTAAACCCTCCCAAAATGGAACCGATTCGGCAGCCTCTGTGCTTCGAGCCGAGGAAGCCACCGTCACCGCTATCATTCAGACCAAGCTCGGGGCCCAAGAACTGCTCCGAGAAGAAGACCGCCAAATGGTCGCCTATCGCATCGCCGAGATCATGGTGGGCGCCAAGGAACTCTACACCAAAGAGCTCCCGCGAATCGCCTCGGAGAGACCCGTGGACGAGGACGTCGACCTGTTCTCGGAGTTGGCCGGGCTGCGCATGTCGTTCCTCCATCTGCGAGACCTGATCACCGACTTCGACGAGGCCTTCATGGTGGCCATGAGCCACCAGCGAGACGACGACGACGGTGAAGAGACAGAAGAAGAGGAGCCCGACGAAGGCTCCCCTGATGAAGAAGAATAGGCTTTCGGGCTAAACCGGCGCCGCTTCAGCCAATCGCATGAGTGCCTTGCGGTCCTCTGCGGTCATCTTCAAGGTCTTGTCTAGAATCTCCACGGCACGACGCGGTTCCAGTTCGATGATCCCCTGAAGGAGCTTAAACAGGAGTCGCTTGTTGTCCAGATTCATCTTGTCGTAAGACCCTACGTTCTGTTTGATATGCAGCGCCATTTCTGAGAACATTTTCTTCTGGCGGACCATCTCGGAGCTCTTGGGCACGGAGGGGTAGGGGAGGATCCTCTGCTCGGCCATCTCTTCAGCGAGGCTCTCAGCGCGCTCCTGGAAGGACTTCTTCAAGAAGCGGTGGGCTCGTAGCCTCGCCTCCAAGAAAACCTGCTGAGCGTCGCTCTTGAGAGCTATCAGGCCATCATCTTCCCACTCCCTAGCCTGGTCACAGTCCAGATAGAAGGTATACTCCTCAGCGCCCCTCAGGCCCAACTCGTGTTCGCCGATGACCAGCTTGTTGGCGTCGCACAAGAACAGACGACCTCGGCCATCGGCCACGCGCTCCTTCCAATGAACGCAGCGCAGGTCCCAGTCCAGCGATCCCGAGGGTTCGAACTCCGTGGTGAAAGCCCCTAAGCTCCTGCGCTTGAGAATCATCGACTCAGGGTGCAGACGCTCGCCCTGAACAAAAATGTTGATGTCGGGATAGTTGGCCAGATGCTCGCTAAACATGAGCGAAAAACGACGCCTTACCGAATCCGCCTCAAGCGTGTTTCCTTTTTCCGAAACGTGAGCCACCGTGACCTTGGTACCCACTGGCTTCTTGCTGACCTTGGGCTTGGTGAGTTGAAGGCTAGCCTCTCCGACAACAGCGCGGATCGAGTAGCGCCGATTGGACTTAGGGGTTTTCCGAAAGACTGTATCCCAGTCGATAACCCCACCCAGGGCGAGCGCTCTGATCCGACCCTTCCCGAATCGTCCGTGGAGGATCCGTCCTTCTGGGCTTTGATGATTGAGGGTGTGCTTCTGTGAGTCCCCGAGACTCGCGAAAACGTGCCTGGAAAAGTCATCGTCTTCGGCGGCTATCCCGTGACCATCATCCTGGACCGAGATGGATTCGATTCCCATCATCTCGTTCTCTTGCCAATCGACGTGAATGTTCTTGGCGTCGGCGTCAATGGCGTTCCACACCAATTCGGCAAGGGCGCCTACGGCGTTGGTTTGGTTGCGTAGTCGAAGAAGCTCCGTCTCACCGGGCTTCATCTGAAGAGTGTGATAAGAATTTTCGGTCTTGTTTTTGCTAGAGTCCATCCTCCATGGTGTTCCTCTCGTGGCTGGAACCCTTCATGTGGTCAGACTCAGTTTTCGAAAGCCTTGAACTCTTGAGTGATCACCGTGGAGGTCGTGAAAGTCACCTCGCCGATCTTTGGCGCGGTGATGGTCTCCACTTCCATGCGGGCCAAAATTCCCTCAGCCGGAGAAAACAGCATAGAGCCTTGGCTGCCCATCATCACCCGAGCCATACCCGAGCCATCCGGCATGGGCATGTCGAACTCGAAATCTTCCACGATGCAGTCGATGCTCACGCACTCGAGACCGTTGAAGGTGGACATTCCCGTCACGGCATATTCGGTCACGCACTGCACAGGCTGAGGCGCCTGAGGCAAAGGCAGGGCGATCTCCCCTCTCCAAGTGGTGTTCAGCTTCACCTTCTCCAGGGGAAGGGCGAAGGAGTTCGTGGGGTTCATCCCCGAGACGTCGAGCACGGAGCCGCTCGAACTGACTCTCTGATAGACGATCTGACGCTCCTTGCCGGGCTCAGCAACCGGTGGCGTCATGATGGTGACGATGTGACCGGACCCATCGTCGTCAGCAGCCAAAATGCGTTGCCGCAGATGAGCCTGAAAACTGGTCTCATTTTCATTGAGGACTTGTGTCCCTCGCTGAACCTGCTGTTCCAGGTGCGTGTCGAGAACGTAAAAAATTTTGCGTCCAGGTACAAATTTGAGCTTTAATTCAATGCCGCTACTTAGATCCACGTGGTTTTTTTGCCTCTCGGTCGGTTTGGAAAGCCGTTCCTCGGTTTGCCTACCCGTTCCTCCCGGTCGCTCATGTAGGAAAGACTGGTGACTCCGCAAATCTAGACTCAACTGATAAGCGACGCCGCCGAGCGGAGCGCGGGCGGAGAGGGCGTTGTCAAAAATTAAGCCAGGCAGTATAGTTCGAACTCTTCTCCTTATGCTGGCCACCATACTCCTCGGGCTCAGCCCCTTGGGTTTTGTGACCGTCCCCGGCTTGGGAGAAGCCATCACCTTCCTCCACTTGCCTATGATACTCGCAGCAACCTTAGAGTCACCGATCGCCGCAGCCTTGGTAGGGTCTACCTTTGGGCTGATGGTCGGTTGGAAATATCCGGTTCCCCCCATGATCTACCACATCGGCACGCGAGCCTTGGCCGGACTTATGGCGGGCCTCGTTTTTCAAGCCATTTCCAGGGCCACCAGCGAAGGCTCGAAGGTCACCGTCGCCTCGGCCGCGGCCGCCATCACAGCAACCGCCTGCAACACTCTGTTTATGTGCATCACCCTGCTGCTACTCGGACTGGCAGACCCCGCCACCCTCTTCTCCGTAGCCTTGGTCCACGGCGCCATAGAGATGGCCGCAGCCCTCTTGCTCACGACCCCGCTCACCATTGCCCTCAAGGGGCGAGAATCGTGAACTGTCTCACCCTAGACGTGGGGAATTCCCAGCTAGCCTTCGTCATCTATGCAGGCCAGCAGCGGCTCAAGACGGTTCGAATGGCGACCCGACCCTACCCGAGCACTCGAGAGTTGCTAGAGATTTGCCGGGCCTTGCTAGCGGAGTTTGAACTCGCCTTGGGCAGCCTTCACTTCTCCGTCAGCAGCGTCGTTCCCGACTTGCGAGCGGTCCTAGCCGAAACGGCCAAAAAACTGGATGCCCAGACCTTCCACTGGGTCGATTGGGGGTCGCCCCACCCCTTTCAGGCATCGGCCTCAGCCAGATCCGAGATCGGTGCCGACATTATCGCTGGATTGGTTGGAGCCACCCTCTACTGCCAACCACCCTTTGCCGTGGTGGACTGCGGGACCGCGACCACCCTCACCCTGGTCGATGAAAACCACATGATTCTAGGAGTGACCATCCTGCCGGGATTGCTGACCCAGATGCAGAGCTTGACGCGCTCGGCACCACACCTCCCCCAAGACGTCAGCCTTGAGCCGCCGCCTATGCCCTTTGGAAACACCACCGAGGAGTCGCTCCAGAGCGGGATCCTCTACGGCCACGCGGCGAGCATAGAGGGACTCCTCGCACGCTTTCAGGCTCTCTTTCCCCAGGCCAAGGTGAGAGCGTTGGCCTGCGGCGGCTTATTTCACAGAATAGAATCGCTCTGTCCCAGCATCGATTTCATCGTCCCCGATCTCGTCAACATCGGCTGCAAAACCCTGGCTGCGAAACGGATTCCACCGAGTTTGGCGGGCACTTCCTCCCAAGCCGTGGGGCCTGCGCCCGCTGCGCGGGGCAACGACGACAAGGCGAGGGCAGGAGGGGTCTAAAATCCCGTCGAAACGCAGC
>CAZVVF010000466.1:0-4449 GCA_964630575.1 uncultured Burkholderiales bacterium
GAGGACACCGTCGCCGAGAGTGCAGCCGTGCAGGACGGCCCGGTGCCCAATGACGCAGTCCTTTCCGATGCTGCACGGATAGCCAGGATCGGTATGAACGACAACGCCGTCTTGAACATTGCTGCCACGCCCTACGCGGATAGAGTCGTTGTCAGCGCGAAGAACGGCCTGAAACCAGACTGATGTGTCCGCTTCGAGTTGGACATCTCCGATGATGTTGGCTGACTGAGCGACGAAACTTGATGGGTCGACTTGGGGTGTTTTTGAGCTTAGCGATTGAATCATAAGATTTCGATACCACTCAATGCCGAGAAGCCCCTCTTAGGGGCAGGGTTGGCTTCTCGCCTAGGAGAAGGTTGGTGGCGTGAAAAAGATTCTTGTTTTGTTGACTATTGGTTTGTTTCTGACTCTCAACCACGGCTGTAAAAGCCAATCCACTGCCCTTTCGGGCCCTACTAAAACCTTCAATCTGATGGGGAAATCGGTCTCTTTTGTGACTCCCTCTGCCCCTTGGGTCGAGAGCGTGCAAACTATCGGCGAAGAGGACGCCGATCTGGGTATGCCAGCAGACACGGTCGTGGGAATTACCTTTCGCGTCAAGGGCAAAGGCGGCCTCATAGCGGTCGGAGCTCTGGGCCAACAGAAAGATAAAGACGGCAACTTTATTGAACTGGAAAACGATCAGGAGACGCTCGATCAGATCGCCAACTGGGTCGTCAAGCGTGACGGTGAGCGTCTCAATGAGGAGTACATCAAAGTTCTCGGGGTCAACGCCTTCCACATGACCTTTGAGGTGGGCGAGGCGGACCAGAGAGAAAAGGGCGAACAGGTCCACTTTACCAAGGACGGAACGCACTACACGCTCTCCATCCTGGTGCCAGCTCAAGACTACGATGCTGAGGTCGGCCAGTTTCGAAACCTGGTGGCAAGCTTCAAGACGAACGACTAGAGTGGCCGCGAGCGAGCTTCTGTGAGGCTCGCAACGGTATTCGTGACGCCGTCGCGACAAAAAAAGAAAGGACCTCGCGGTCCTTTCTTTTTTTTCGTAACAACGGGGTCACTAGACCCCAAGTGTAAACTCGTTTAAGACGCGGTTTCGACGGCGCGCTTTTGGACGTAGTTCACAGCTTCTTGCATGTTCGTAATCTTCTCGGTGTCCTCGTCAGCGATCTCGAATTCGAACTCGGTCTCAAAAGCCATTACCATCTCAACGTTATCGAGAGAGTCGGCACCCAGGTCTTCGACAAAATGAGCCGTTGGGGTGACCTGTTCCTCTTCTACGTTCAGTTGTTCGATAATAATCTTCTTTATACGATCTTCAATGTCAGACATAATTTCCTCCGAGGGCTCACAGCATTCCACCGTTAACGTTCAAGACCTGCCCTGTTATGTAATCGCTTTGCGGATGAGCCAAAAAGCTCACAGCTCTTGCTATATCTTTCGGTTGCCCCATCCGCCCTAGTGGAACTTGGTCAAGGATACTCTCTTTGACTTTGTCCGGAAGCGAGGCGGTCATCTCTGTTTCGATATAACCTGGTGCAACCGCGTTAACAGTAATATTCCTGGGACCTAATTCCCGTGCGAGCGACTTTGTAAACCCAATAAGGCCAGCTTTACTTGCGGCGTAGTTCGTCTGGCCCGCATTTCCACGGATCCCAATGACGGATGTCATGTTGATGATCCGACCGTAGCGAGCTTTCATCATCGCTTTGGAGACGGCTCGGCAGAGTAAAAAGGCCGACCTGAGATTGAGGTTGAGGACGTCGTCCCACTGCTCATCTTTCATCCTGAGAAGGACGCCGTCTTTGGTGATCCCCGCGTTGTTGACGAGGATGGTAGGGTTTTCGAGGCTGAGAAAGCGATCGGCTACGGCTTTAACCTGAGCGCCGTCTAGAAGGTCGGCAGCGAAGGTGTGCGCTCGGCCACCTTCGGCTTCGATGCTGGTGGCAACTTCGTTCAGTTGCTCGGTGGAGCGGGCCACCAGGAGGACTTCCGCTCCCATTTTGGCGAGGTCGCGTGCGATCTCTCGACCAATTCCTCGGCCAGCGCCCGTTACGAGGGCGGACTGCCCGGCTAAACACTTTTCCGTCATACTCATGCAGTCACAGCCTTTGTAGCCCCGACCGGGACTCCTCCCCATTTGAGGATTAAAGCTCCCCAGGCCAAGCCTCCTCCAAAGCCAACGAGGAGGATGATGTCCCCATCTTTGATCCGTTTGGATTCGACGGCTTCGGATAGGGCCAGGGGAATGGAGCCACAGGATGTGTTGCCGTAGCGGTGTAGGTTGATAAAAACTTTTTCGGCAGGGATGTTCAGGCGCTTGGCCGCGGACTCGATAATTCGGGCGTTGGCTTGGTGGGGGATAAAGAGATCGATGTCCTCTGTCGATAGGCCCGCTTTTTTGGCCGCGGCCAGAGCAGAGCTTCCCATGACTTGGACGGCGAAGCGGAACACTTCTCGGCCATTCATCTGAAGACTGAGGTCTTTCTTTTCGATGTCGCTGGACCCCATGGGGCGAGCGCCAGCACCCGCAGGTATGCGGAGGTGCTCGCCGCCGCTCCCGTCGGAACCCAACTCCTGGGCGAGCAAACCGTAGCCCTGGTCCACCTGGCCGACCAGGCAAGCGCCTGCTCCGTCGCCAAATAGCACACAGGTGCCGCGGTCGGACCAGTCCATGACCTGCGACATTACATCTGCCCCAATGACGAGCACTTTCTTCGCTAAGCCGCTACTGACATAGCTGCAACCAACAGCCAGTCCGTAGGAAAATCCAGAACACGCGATCGACATGTCAAAGGCACCCGCATTCACGGCGCCAATCGCGGCTTGGACTCGACAGGAAATAGCAGGCAGGACACTGTCTGGCGTCATGGTGGCCACGATCACCAGATCGAGATCGGTGGCAGCGCATCCAGACGATTCCAGAACGCGCAAAGCGGCGACGATGGCGATCGATGCCGTCGTCTCCGCTTCTGAAGCAACCCGCCGCTCCTGGATTCCTGTGCGAGAACGAATCCACTCGTCGGTAGTATCTAGCTTTTCCTCAAGGTCTTTGTTGGTGACCACTCGTTCAGGAACGTAATGAGAAACGGCTAGAATGCCGACGTTAGTCATCTATTCTTCGTCGTCGGATTCCGTGGACCAAATTTGGCGGCCGCGGTAGGTATAACACGATCTGCACACGGTATGTGGCAGGGTCGGTTGACCGCAGTTGTTACACGGAATCACATTCGGTGCCTTGAGAGCAAGGTGCGAACGGCGACGCCGCGTTCTTGAACGCGATAATTTGTATTTAGGTTCAGCCATCTTAGGGTGTTCCTCCTAGTTGAGACTCGGTTTCGAGCTTCGATTCTGTATCTCGCTGAGTGCTGCCCAGCGTGGGTCTATTTCTTCTTCTACGCAGTTGCAGGGGGCTTCGTTGAGGGTGGCGCCACATTGGTCGCACATTCCTCTACATTCGCCTCCAGAACAGATGGGCTGTATCGGTACAGCTGCCAGAAAATTCTGCCGGAGCATTTCGTCTAAGACGACGCGATCCTCCTTGTAAGTAAGGATTTCGAAAGCGTCAATTCCGCTGACCTTTGCTTCGGGGCTATCCTCTGGCACGAAATTCTCCTCGATCTCGAGATCGAGAAAGAGAGAGAACTCTTCGTTACATCTAGCACACTCCACCAGAACCTCGCCACGAGCTCTGCCTTGAACCAGAATTCTGGTCTCGGCATTCGTTAGCTTGAGTGCCAGGGTGACGGGCCCCGCGAGACGGAAATCAGAGCAGCAAAACTCTTCTTTCGTTTCGTGGGACATCCACATCCCAGCGCCTTGTTGAATCTCATTGATACGAACGTACACTTGGATTAGTCGTCTTCCTTCGGATTGCGCAGATGCGTAGTATAATGAGATGCCGGTGGGCTGTCAATTAGCGTTTTTGTGTTAGGGCTTGGCGGGGAGAACCTGGATAGGCCATTTCTTGCTGGAATGGCCTCCGAGCTTGTCTTTGATGGTCGCGCGGACCCAGTAGGTTCCCGGTTTGTCGACTTCTATCCAGAACTCGACCCTAGCCGATCGGGTTCTGGGAGGTGAGGCCTTCGCGCCCTTGCTGAGGGTGATTCGCGTGGCCGAGGGGTCAAGGAGGTAGAGGGGACCATCGATGGTTACCCAGCAAGGGATTCTGGAGAGGCTCTGTGAGGCTCTATCGGGTCCGTGCTGGGTGATGTGGGGCCTGCTGGAGGCCGTCGAGATGGTGGGGCCGCGAAACACCCTCACAGAGCCGCTCGTGACATAGAGTGGGACGTTGTGCCAATTCCAGCCCTGCATAATGGGTAGGGTCGCCTTCATTCCACCTTGGCAGGCTTGAAACGGTAGCTTCCGAGTCATTCCTGGCACCCTCAGGCTAGGGGCCTTGAGGGAATGGGATTGGACCACGCTTTGGGGCAGGTAGACCTCGACGCT
>CAZVVF010000467.1:0-4444 GCA_964630575.1 uncultured Burkholderiales bacterium
ACCTGAGTGAAACTGGTGTTGCCAACATCGAGTGCGAAAGATGTTTTGTAAGCGCGTTGCAGGCGGGCCTGGTAGCCTGGGATATCGGAGAAGAGCAGAGCGTTGGCCTCCACCAACACGTCTTCACCGGGCTTTGAACCACCAACCACCGGGGCGCTGGAGATCAGACTGTCCGAATAGTCCTCGGATACGAACTGGGCCTGGGGCGTTCCCGGCTCTGCGAAATTCTCTGTGTGCAGAGCCACCAGTTGAATGCGGTCGTCTGTGCGGCGAAACTCAGCGAGGTGGGAATCCCCCATTTCTGAGCCAACCAAGCGACGCTCACCGATACTCTTGGAAACATTGCTACTGAAGAAGAAGGGCTTGTTCAGTTGCTCGGGTGCGATGGAAAACCAAACCTTGCCACCCTTGCGCAGAATCTTAAACAGGCCAGGAATCTCCTTGGCGCCTTCGACAGGACTCGGCACCGCTGACTTCACGGCCGCCGTATCCGCGGCACTAAGACTGGCACTGTCTACAGGCTGCTTAGCCCCCACCTCCGTTGCCTTGGTCTTTTTGCCTGCCTTGGTTTTGGCTGAGGCAGAATTTGCCACTAAAGCGGAGTTATTGGGTCCTAAAGGTCCTGTAATTGAGGCCACTCTTATCGTCCTTTTCTTGGAGCGTGTCAGCCATCGCGACACACCCTCATGGGAGTAGTTACAGAATTGTAACACTCAGGAGAGCCTCTTTCCACTCTCCGAGTGTTAAATCATGGACAGGCCTAAGCTCCCTCGGCTTTCCTGAGTCGGGCGAGCCGATTGGAACCCAGATGGAGCAGAACCTGACTCGGCAAAAGCGAGATTAACAGGATTAACCTTGGGAAACCCTGAAAATCAGAGCGATGTTGCGTAATACAGCAGCCACAATGCTAGCACTCGCCTGGCTCTTTCCGCTGCTGGCCGTCGCGCTGGGGACATTGCTCCCCCCCGCCTACGCCCCGGCATTGGCCCCGGGTGCGGGCGTCTCCGGTTCCGACAGAACCTTCCTCTTTCTTCTCTGCAGCAGCGCCTTTCTCCTCAGTTGCCCTAGAGCCAAGATGACCATAGACGCTCTCGGGGGCTGCGCCATCGCATTCTTGACCTGGGCTATCGTGTCGAGCCTGAACGGTCGCGAAACGTTCAACAGTCTTCTTTTCGCTCTCACCTGGTTCTCAGCAGCATCGGCCTTTGTGGCCACCCGGCGTCTGCTGCCCTCCAAACCGCGCTTTGACCTCCGAGCCAGCATGATCCATCTACCGACCATCATCGTTGCCGCTTCCGCCATACTTCCAGTCGCCACCGGAGCCTCCCAGCAGGTCTCGGAGCCCTTTCAGCTGAGCAACGTCTACTCCAACTGGCTCCTCATGCTCCTCCCCCTGGTCTTGCTGGATCTCTTCGCCCAACAAGGCCGCCGTTCGTTGCTGTGCCTCACATCGAGCACCTTGTGCCTGGCGAGCCTGGCGCTGACGTACTCTCGGACCTCGTGGATTCTAACGCTGCTGGAGATCTCCGTGGTTCTCACGCTGCTGAGCGCCCCACCCAAGAAGCGCCTTCTCGGCTGGGCCGCCGGCATTGGGGTCGGCTTCTGTCTACTCATCGCCATACGTTCTGAGTTTGATGGAATGACGTTTCTCGCCGCCATCGGCCTTCTTTTCTTGACCCCGCCAGTGGCTGAGTCCGGCCTTTTCAAACGCGATGCCTCGACTCTGGTCAAATTGGGTTTGCTCGCCGTGGCTGCCTGGGCGTGCGTCTTTGCCGCGACCCGGGGAAATTCCGAACTCGATCTGGTGGGCAAGGCATCCCTTCGGCTGAATCGATTCGTGCAAGGCGATACCTCCACTCAGTCGAGAACGGAGTTCTGGAAGGCGGCCGTAGAGATCGCCAACGACAACCCCATTTTCGGAACCGGCCCGGCGACCTTCGCCGACGTCTACCCTCAGTATCAACACAGTTATCACTTCTACAGTGACTCTCCCCACGCCACCACCCTAGAGTTGGTCAGTGAACTGGGATGGGTTGGCGGTGTCCTCTTCATTTCGATGCTGATCGCCCTACTGGCCAAGGCCAGGCGCCACTGGAACAACACCCCGCGAGAACAGATGGCGGCCGTGGGCTTCTGTTTCGGTCTCATACACGCGCAGACCGACGTCACCTATCAGTTCAGCAGTTGCTGGGTCACCCTCGCCATCGTGGGCGCGCTCATGCTACCTCGCAGCGAGGACAACGACACCCCGCCCCGAGTACCGCCCGCCTACTTCGCCCTCATACTGGCCCCACTGCTCATCTGGCTCATGAGCCAACAGCGACAGTTGGAGCTGGCCAAACATTCCCAAGATGAGCAGGAGGTTCTGCGGATCTCGAGCCGAGTTTCTGCGAACCTACCGGCTTGGTCGCTACCCTCGATTCTGGCCCTGCGCTCGGGTCTCTATTTGGCCCAGATGGAACCCGATTCGGCCGCCAGGGAAAGAAAGCTAAAAGAGCTCACTCCCTTCTCCGAAAGAGCGCTCCGCTACGCCCCGATGAACGCCAGTTCACACCGTTTCGCGGGGATTCAAGCGCGGCTCATGGGGGAACCGAGCCTAGCCAAGAGAGAGCTTGAGCGGTCTTTGGCCCTGGATCCTTGCAACTACCCCGAAACCTATCTACAACTCTATCGCGTGGTGCTCGCTCAGGGAGATCCCGCCGAGAGCGTTCGTCTGGGGAAAGAGATACTCACGAAGTTTCCCATCGAAGCCCTGGACTCGGCCCACACGAGCCACCGAGACGAGCTTGTGGAACAACTCGTCCCCCTGTTTTCTGAGGTCGCGGACAATCTCAGCCCCTATTCCTTTCCTCTGGAAACAGAGCCGATCTACCGCTTCTTGGTCAAAGAAGCTCCATCGGCAAGAGCCCTTCACGGGTTGGGAGTGAGCCTCTTCACTCAGAACCGGTTGGATGAAGCCATCCCGTTCCTAGAGGAAGCCCACCGGCTCAACCCCATCTTCCCGGTGCCATCGAAGGGACCCAGTCAGTGAGAGCCTCTGCGAGGACAGTTCCCCTCAGGCGATGGAGATTTGCGCTACAGCCAAGATTCTAAAAGACTCACCGGCGCGGCTCTCCAGTTACGCTGGTGCTTGCCCGGGGATGGTGACCGATGTTGTGCGCATTTCGGAGCGGTTGCCGACATTGTCGACCACCTTCATGGCAAAGTGATAGGTCTGTGGCTCCGCGCTGGGCTCATGGGCGAATCGGATCTGCTCTAGATGTCCCGTCTCACCTGGCTTGGGCGCGGGCACGACCCGAGCTTCAGCAAAAGAATCCTCATCGATCGGCTCGGAGGACACGCGCACCTCTGTAGCGGAGCTGAGTCCAGACCACTCATCGTCTCCGGTTGAGGTCCAGCTCAAGGTTGTGCCGCTGGGGGTTGTTTTTCCAGCCTCAAAGTCGTTGGGGGCTCCGGGAGCGATCGTGTCGTGCTCGAGCGAGGCAGCCGCGTTCACCCGTCCATCGCTGATGCTCTTATTCTCCAAGGCCGCTACCGGATCAGAGCCATAGATCAACCGCTCCTTGATCTGGGTGGGACTGGCATCGGGAAACTCACTTTTGATCAAGCCAGCCACCCCTGTCACGAAGGGCGAGGCCATCGAGGTACCACTCATCAGGCGGTAACCTCCGCCATTGCGCGTTGAGTAGATGTCCACCCCGGGTGCGGCGACATCGACGTTCACAACACCGTAGTTAGAGAAGGAAGCCTTCCGGTCGTTGTGGTCTGTGGCTGCAACCGAGATCATGTTCGGCATATCGAAGGCCATTGGATAAGAGGGACTTCTATCGGCGTCCACCCCATTGTTGCCAGCAGCGGCGATGTGGAGAGCCGGTGCCGCTTTGAAGGCATCCTCAATGGCTCTATTCAGTCGCGAACCACCCCACGAATTGTTGGTGATGTCGGCTCCCATTTTGGTGGCATACATCATAGCGCGAACCACACCATCGGTGGTGATGCGCCCGTTGGAGGAGATCTTAATGGGCATGATTCGAGCTTCTTGATTGACGCCGGTGACGCCCTCGTTGTTGTTGCCCACCGCCGCGATGGTACCGGCCACGTGCGTTCCGTGACCAACTCGGTCGTCGGGACTTCCATCGTCATCACCAGCGTCGTAGCCGTGCACATCGTCCACCACACCGTTGTTGTCGTTGTCGATGCCGTCACCGGCAATCTCACCTGGGTTGGTCCAAAAGTTGGCCACCAGGTCGGGATGGTCCATATCCGCACCGCTATCGATGATCGCGATCAAGGGGCCGTTCTCGCTACCATCGCCCTTGTTGATCTTCCAGGCATCCACGATCTTTGAGTCGGCCCCTGGTGTACCACCGGTTTGCCCGTTGTTGCGAAAGCCCCAGAGCTTTTCGTGGAGGTCATTGGGAACGCCATCGTCGGCGCCTTCCTC
>CAZVVF010000468.1:0-4439 GCA_964630575.1 uncultured Burkholderiales bacterium
ACAAGCTCTGGAATGAAGAGAAGCTGACCTTTTGGTCTCAGATGATCGGGCTTTTGCAACCGGAATATGTGTTGGGCACGTTTGTGGCCACGCGCGCTCAGGTCATGGAGGTCTTCCTCGCGGGTCAAGAGGGCGCGCCGCTGAACACCGACGACAAGCCTCTGCTGGAGTTTCAGGCTCCGCGTTCTCTGTATTTGAAATCCGAGGAGGTCGCATCCTTTCCTGATTCCTTCCCAGACCTTGTTCCTCAGCAGTACAGCAGCGACCCGAACGCCGTGGGCCTAGCTCTTCTCGGGCGATTCCAACTGAGTCGGTTTATCGGCTTGGAGAAGCGTGTCGGCGAAGGCTTGGAGTCACAGACCCCCTGGGCCCCCTTAGCGGGGGCTCTGTTGGCTCAGAGAACGGGAGACTTCGTTTCCTCGGATGGTCTTCTTCGTGCTGTGAACCCCGAGAGAGCCTCCTCGGCTCCGGCCCAGATCTTGCTAGGCGACATGCGGGTTCGCGCCGAGCAGTGGGAACTGGCAGCTCTTCACTACGAGAACGCTCTGCAAGACCCACCCGTGGGGGCGGAATACCTGACTCTTATGAAGCTTGCCAACTGCGCGACTCAGATGGGAGCGCTGGAGCAGGCTGTTGCGGCTTACCGCAAGGCGTCCACGCTGTCGGCCCGACCGGATCCGTTCTTCTATCTGGGCCATCTGAGCTTTCTCTTGGACGGAAATCCCGAAGAGAGTTTGGCCTACTTTGAGGAAGCCCTCAAGCGCGACCCGTACAACTACAGTTCCCTATTTCGGGGAGCGTACATGCACGCGCAGCTCGGGAATATCGAAAAAGCCATCGAGTACTCCACGTTGAGCTACCAGCTGTTTCGAGAAGACCGACAGAATATCGAATTGCTGAGCCAGTTGCTCGCTCAGGTGGGTCGAATCCAAGAGTCTCAGGAGCTTCAAGCCGAAGCCGCTGAACTCAAGCTGCGCGAGGTTGAGGCCGAGCGGGCTCGTCAGTAGCGAGGGCTCGGTCCAGCGGCGGTGGCGTCGCTCCCTAGAGGACTGTTTGGGGTTGAATTCAGGCCAAACAGCCCTTTAGGGGGCCGATTTGTATCGGCCGAGTTCTCGAAAGTAAGGTGCCTGGGAGGCGAGGTTCGCCAGCGCCTCGTCGAGCTTTTCGCTCTCTTGTGGTACTTCGACGTCAAGGTAAAACATGTATTCCCACGGCTTACCAGCGATCGGCCGGGACTCGAGTTTTTTCAGGTTGATGGAATGCGCCGAGAAGTAAGCCAGGGCCTCATAGAGGGCCCCTGGGGTGTCGGCTGTGTCGAAGACGACTGAGGCTTTATCCGGTGTCCCCACGACGTTTTTCGCGGACCGTTTTTGGGTGACGACCAAGAAGCGAGTGAAGTTGTGAGGATTGCTCTCGATGCCTTCTTTGAGCACCGTGAGTCCGAGGCGCTCGGCGGCGGCGAGACTGCTTATGGCAGCCGATCGGACTAGAGAGTTCTTGACGATGTGCTCAGCAGACCCGGCCGTGTCGTACATGTTGACGACCTTCCAGGCGAGGTTGGAACTCAGGAATCGGTCGCACTGAGCGGCCGCTTGCGGATGGGAGAACACGGTCTCGATATCGCCGATGTCCACGCCGGGGTTGGCGACCAGGTTGTGCTGGATGCGAACCTTGAGTTCCCCAACGATGCTGAGGTCCTCGTGCTCTAGGAGGAGATCGTAGTTGATGTGTATGGAGCCTGTGAGGCTATTCTCCACCGGGACCATGGCGTAGGCGACCTGTCCCGAGTTGACCGCTTCGAACAGCTGCTCAAAGGTCTCGTAAGACTGAGTGGGGGTCTCTGTGCCGAAGTACTGATGGATGGCCTTCTCGGAGAAGGAGCCGGAAAGACCTTGGAGCCCGACTGTCTCTTTGTTGTCGCTCGGTGTAGACAGCGGAGCGACCCGGCGTCGATGCAGGCCCTCCATCTGCTTGCCGACCACCGGCGCGATCACGGACAGGTCTTTCATAAGCTTGTCGAGCTGTTGTGGGAAGAGTGATTGGGCACCGTCGGAAAAGGCTTCTTCCGGCTTCTGGTGGCATTCGATCATAAGAGCGTCTGCACCGGCGGCAACGGCGGCCATCGCCATGCAGGGCACGAAGGTTCTAACCCCTGTGCCGTGGCTCGGGTCGACCAGGATTGGCAGGTGGGTGAGCTTTCTGAGAACCGGAATGGCGGACAGGTCTAGGGTGTTGCGGGTGCTGGGCTCAAAGGTCCTGATCCCACGCTCGCAGAGAATGACCTGAGCGTTGCCCGGGCCGCTGAGGATGTACTCTGCCGACATCAACAATTCTTCGATGGTGGCTGCGAGTCCACGCTTGAGCAGAACCGGTTTGTCCTGTTGTCCGACCTCTTTGAGAAGCTCAAAGTTCTGCATGTTGCGGGTTCCCACTTGGAGCACGTCCGCGTATCGATTGACCATTTCGACTTGGCCGGGAGACATCACTTCGGTCACGGTGGCGAGGTCGTAAGTTTGTCCCGCCTCCTGAAGAATTTTGAGCCCTTCTTCACCCATCCCTTGGAAGGAGTAGGGGGAGGTCCTGGGCTTGAAGGCGCCGCCGCGTACCACTCCGGCTCCCGCCTCTTTCACCATTTTGGCTATCTCAAGGAATTTTTCACGTCCCTCGATACTGCAAGGCCCCGCCATCACAACGATCTGCGAGCCGCCGACGATGGGCCCGTTGGGACGAAGCGCGACCTTGGAGGTTTCGGCCGAGGCCTCTCTGGAAGCCAATTTGTACGGCTTGGAGATTCGCATGACCCGGGCGACTCCAGGCATGAGCTGGATCTCTCGCGGGTCGGGGAGTGTGGTTCCAACCACCGCCAGAACAGTGCGCTCTTGGCCAGAAACGGAGTGCAGCTCCAGACCTTTGCTGGCTAACTTTTGGGATATCCAATCGATTTGGGCTGGTTCGGCGTCCGGTTTTAGTACAACGATCATGTGAATCTCTATCCGTGTTGAATTTGTTCGAGTTGGACAACGAGCTCTCTCATCTTCTGATGAAGGCTAGTGACGTCGTCGCCGTTCTCGATGTGGTAATCATAGGTCCAGCTTTCTGAAGCACGGTCGCTCAGGTGCTCATTGACCGGCCCGAGTCCTGGCCTTACGAGTCGGACTAGAGTCCCGCCGTGACGCTTGATAAGGCGAGCTTCATTGGGGAACCGCACATCTGTTACAACCGTATTGCCAACGGACAGGGTGCTCGCCAATTTACTCTCGGCGAGTTTCACCCAGATGTCGGGGTCGAAGAGGTTTCGTCCAACCTCGGTTCCCAGTATCTGCATGAGCCGGCGGACCTCAGGATATTCCTTGATCTTGGTCCAGTCCAGAGTTTCGCTCAGCTCTGAAAGTCGAAGAAATGAGCCCGGTTCGGTGCCTGGCACAAAGGGGTCCAGGGCCAAAAGGGCATGTTTTATCGGCTCCGCGAAGGCCACTCTCTGGAAAGAAAACTCTTCTATCAAGACCTGGGCCGCCGTGTCTTTGCCGCATGCGGCGTACCCGCATAATCCTATTAACACACCTCGACCTTCTCAGCGAATCTGATGGTAACCTGCTTGCAGAGGGGCTCCTCACCAAGAACTTCCGAGTTTTGGAAAAAGAATCTTGAGTCAAATAGAAAACTTTTCATCAATCTTCGGTTAGAATGAGGGCGGGAGAGGGAAAGGGGGAGTGGGCACGTTCGTGCTCTTGCGAGGCGCAAAATGGTAAAAGCAACGTCCGAAGGACGAAAAAGGCCCCTGTGGGTAAGAGTAGTAAGACTGTTGGTTCGGTGGGGATTGGCCCTTGGGCTTCTGGCCGTTGTGGTCGGGGCCGCTGGGGCCTACTACCTCTACGACAAGTACGGGAAGAACTTGCCCGATATCTCGGTGCTCGAGGACTATCGCCCAGCCGAGACTAGCAAAATTCTGGCTTCCGACGGAACCGTGATCGCCACGCTCTATCAGGAGAATCGTGTTTGGGTTCCCTTTGAGGAGGTCAGTCCTTGGGTTGTGCCGGCGCTTTTGGCCACCGAGGACAGTCGCTATTTCGACCACATCGGAGTCGACCCGATCGGTATCGCTCGCGTTCTTTTTAATACGGCCGTGACGGGAGAGGTGCGCGAGGGGGCCTCTACCATCACTATGCAATTGGCTCGAAACGTGTTTCCGCTCTCCGAGATCGACTGGGAGCGCAAGATCAAGGAGATTTTTCTCAGTCTTGAGATCGACCGGCGCTACAGCAAGGAAAAGGTTCTGGAGCTGTATCTCAACCAAGTCTACTTCGGAGGCGGCGCCTACGGTATCCACTCTGCTGCCCAGGTCTATTTCCACAAGGGTCCCAAGGACCTCACCCTCGGGGAGGCGGCGCTGATCGCTGGCTTGATTCAAGCCCCTTCTCGATTCTCGCCGCTGGACCATC
>CAZVVF010000469.1:0-4435 GCA_964630575.1 uncultured Burkholderiales bacterium
CCGCCGATGGCTCGGTAGCCGTCGGCTAAGGCTTGAGCCAATCCTCGACCAGCGTAGTTCTGCTTCAGGCCCACGCCTGTGTGCTGACCGACGAACCGATGCATGCGGTAGACCACTGAGGAGGCCTCACCCAAGGCCGACGCCATCAGGTTCATCTCCACCTGCTTGGGCCACACTGTGCCGTCTTCTTGAAGCGCGGGCATACAATCGTTTCTGTTGAGGTAGAGACTCGGCTTGGGGCCGCTCTCTTTGGCCTTGGCCTGGAAGAGGCGCTCGATGAACTCATCGGCACGGCGAGCTTTGTCTAGCTCCGTATGAAGAAAATCGTCATCTTGGGCAACCCGATGGTAGAGGTCGCTATAGAGGGGCGTGAGCGCCTCGGTCTCAGCGACAAAGTCTGGGTCGCCCTTCCAGGGGACGAGAGAACACGGCAGATGAGTCACGTGTCCCGACTCGGCGTAGCGAACGGCACCGTGTGCTAAGAGGAATTCTAAGGCTTCTTTTGGCGATTTGTGTGGGGTCATCTCTATACCTAGCTAGGGGTCTTTCCTTGGAGAATTTCCTCGGGCTTTCTCAGCCCGACCATTCGCACCCTTCGGCGGGCGCGCAAACTCTTAAAAAAAAACAACCGACGTTCCCCGCCGAAGTTCCCCACCGGGGACTCCGGTCTCGAAGGGTGTCCTGCCCCTCCCCGCGGCCAGACAGGGCACAAAAAAAAGCCAACCCCGCGAAAAAGGTGGCGAGCCCGTACCTGAACCTGCTAAAGCAGGCGGGCGCACCTCTTGCCTGAGGCCTATCAGGACTCCGTCGGTGAAGACGGCACTCAACACAAGGCCCCAGAGTACTGCTCCCAAGGTATAAATATCGGCTCAGTACTAGTGCCCGAACAACACCATGATTCGCAGGGTCAGCCTCAGAAGCGTAGCACGCGAAACACCCAGGATCAACGCCTTGACTTTCCGCCTGAAAGCTGAATTTATCGCCTTGGCGCAGGGTCCTAAGTTCTAGTTTTGGAAATCTCTTGACGCCTGCGATTCACCGCACTATACTAGCGCGGATTACGAACAGTTTACCGGAGGCATCAAGTGGCCAACACAAAGAGTGCAAAAAAAGCGATAAAAGTACATGAGCGACGTCGCGCGCGCAACCAAATGATTAAGACTCGCGTGCGAGGGTCCTTCAAGAGGGCTAATCAAGCAGTTGCCGCTGCTGACGATGCAGAGAACGCCTTGGCTCAAGTGACCAAAGCTATCTCGCAGATCGATAAAGCCGTGGCAAAAGGAATTATTCACAAGAACACCGCCGCTCGCAAAAAATCTCGCCTGATGAAAAAGCTTAACGCAGCCGGTTAATTCTTAAACCGGAGCAAGAAAGTCCGCCATCTGTGGCGGGCTTTTTTTTATGCCCCAAAGCTCACAGACTCCCGCGGTCATCGAATCGAATGAACTCACCCGTACCGATATCGTACTCGGCGTAGATCAAGGCCTGAGCGATCGGCTCGCTGCGAGGTCCCACATAGCCGCTGACAGTGATTCGGTAAACGCCCCATCGGTAGGGTCCAAAACGACTCGGCACATTGACCTCTCGCTCGTACTCAAAGTCCACGACGACGGAGTAGGAAACCGGCTGAACCGGGTCCACAAAGAGGTCCTCCGAGTAGGCGAACTTGGTCTGCCCACGCTTCTTGCTCTTGCGCGGCGGGAACTTGACATCTTTCGCCAGCTTGACCCGCACATCTTCAAGACCTGAAAGAGCTGCGTTCCGCGCCTGTAAGCCTTCGGCGATGACAGCCGAGGCGGCATAGCGGGAAGCCTGAGCGCTCATAATACCGAGTCCGGTCACCAGCATAATCACAGCCAACAAGAGAGCCGTGATCAAAACGAATCCCCTCCGTTGACGCCTCATATCGCGAAACTCTCCCGAATACAAGGGCACAGCACCCTGCTGAAGATGGTCTGCACACGGCTGCCATCCATAACGGACACAGTCACATCGAACTCACCTTTGTTGTCTGGATTCTGAACGCAATCGAAGGAGTTGACCCCCACCACGACCACCTGGCTGACACTAGGCCCACCACTGGCTTGGCGAACCTCGCGAATGAGGGACTCGTTCTCCGTTCGAAACCTCACCACCAAGCGCTTGGAGTTGTCGTAAGCGATCGCCGGTGTGTAGAGCGGTGGAACAAAGTTGTCCGGTGGGTCTTCGGGAGCCGCAGCCGGCGGCGTGACCGATTTGGTGGGGTCGATCTTCACAAACTCCAACTCATCCAAAGTCGCCACGTTGACCTGAGTCGCCTCACGGAGTTCACTGGTGATTCGGTCCAAGCCCATCCTAGCAGCTTGGCGAGTTCGCTCTTTTCCATCGAGCACTCTCAAAATCCGAAAGGAACGGTGAAAAAGCAGAGCTGTTAAGGTCAGAATCAAGGCGATCAAGAACATCGCGATCAAGCTCTCTAACAGTGTAAAGCCCTTCTTCGTCAAACTCATCATTATTCTCCCAAGGTGATAGGAGGGGTCTTCTGAACCGCCTCAACCCCACCGAGTCTCACACGAGAGACCAAAACCACCTGACCACCCGTGAGCACCGTGAGCTCGTCACCACTGACATCAGGGTTTGGGTCTACGATCACTTCATTGATAAACCGAGCCCGCTCGGGTTGATTTGGGAAACTCACTATCGTCCCTTTCCCAGTGCAATCGGGGTCGATGTACCAGGTGACCACAGAGTTTTCCACGGTCTCCCCGTTGCGGTCTTCCACGTTGGCCCGCACATTCAAGGTTGCGTTTTTGGCCAAAAACGCTGGCGGCGAATCCGACCATGACCCGCCCGTACTGTACTTCAAGGAGATGGCCTTTGCCGCATCGTTGGCATTCCAACCGTGGTCGCGGACCGGGTCGGCCAAGAGCGTCCGCGTAACGAGGCGCTCTGCCGCGCTGACTCCCCAGGAAACGGTCACCGTCACCAGGTAGGTCGAATCCCCGAGTTGCCGCTGCTGTGTGCTGTCATCGGGAATATTGTCGTCTTCCAGGGCGGCAAAGTTGATCCGTTCAAATTCGCTGGAGGGACTGAAAAGATCGCGCGGTTCAATCTTGGTGTTCACCGTATACCCTGGATTGCGAGGGTCGTCTTCGGTGACACCGTCAAAGGTCTCCCAACCCTCGGTAAAATTCAAGGTTCCGTTGGTACCGTGATTGGCACGAGACCAGCTCCGAATTCGCTCAACCTGTTGCTCGGCCACTCGTGCGGCCCGCTGTTTGCGGTCGATCCGCACCGAATGCTGCAGAGCTGTGTGATAGAGAGCCCCACTCACGAGCATAGCAAAGGCCAGAATAAAACAGGCGATGATGGCCTCTGCCAGGGAAACCCCTCGCTCCTCTCGCCGCAAAACCGACCTCAAGCCTAGAAACCCTCTCGTTGACGAATCCAAGCGGGCCTCAAGCCCTGCACCAAAGTGGTACCGACACCTGGCGATTTCCAAGAAGCCATCGGGCAGCTTCGAATGACGGTAGAGCCACCGATCACTTCGTTGAAAAGAATAAGGTTTCCGTCTGGCGAAATGGCCGGGTAGAACTCTCTTTGCCCCACACTCACGCGAACGTTCGGACCGGTGTGGGTCCCGACTGCCGTCGGCGGTCCCCCACTGATCGGATAGCGACCGAGATAAGGGTCGTTCTGGTCACCGTGATAGTACACATAGGATCCGCTTCGGTCGGTGAAGAGCCCTCCAACCTGAGAGCCGGAGGGGTCGTTTGGGATATCAGCTCCAACGTGACTCGAAGCGATGGAGATGCCATTTCCCGAAAGGTTCAGTTCCACACCAGCGACGGCGGTCCCTGATGGTGCGGTGAAGTAGACCCAGCGCCCGTTGGGATGGTAAGCCAACCGATTTCCCGGATTCAGAGAGCCGCTCACCGCCGTGCTCGCCGTGGCCTGCGGGGGGGTGGTAGCCCCACCGGATGAATCGAGCCTCTTGATGATCACGCGATTGTTCGTGTTGTTCATATAGGCGATGGAACTCCCCGTGGGACTGATGGTGGGAAGGTGACCTGTAGCCACCTTGGTTTGCCCTGTGCCGTCAGAGTTCATCACCCAAATCTCGTTTCCATCTCGCTCAAAAGCCACGATCTTACCGTCGGCGGTTGCCGATGCACAACGGTAGTCGTGCGGCCCTTCGGTCATCTTCTTGCGACGACTGCCGTCGGCCCACATCGTAAACAGGTGCCAACGCCCTCCCGACATCGCTTCGTAGACGATTTCACCAGGTGGAGCCACGTCCACTGGAGGAATGCTTGCGATGTTGGCCGAGTAGGACTGTTTAGCGTCTTTAACGTCCACATCCAAACGGTATCGGTCACCGGCCTCAGCCACCTTCGGTGGAGTCCAGGTCCAAACCGACCTCCACACGTTATCCACCAAGACTCCGTCCTCTTGC
>CAZVVF010000470.1:0-2348 GCA_964630575.1 uncultured Burkholderiales bacterium
GGAGTTTGGGCTGGGGCACGAGGGCGACTGTTTTTAAGAGCAGAAAGGCAGCGGCAAAGCACAGAGTCCAGAGCACGCCCACCGCAAACCTCGGGTCGGGTCCCTTGTAGAACCAGACGATCAGGGACAGAAGTCCAGGAAGCAAGAGCGCGAAATCGCTCCAAGGCTGTTGCTGGAGGCGTGTTTTGGCCATGCGGATTCGGAGGCACACGGTCAGCGCTGAGAGGGCGGCGCTAAGTCCCAGGGGAAGCAGAAAGACAAAGATGTTGCTGGCCAAGCGCTCGTGGAACCATCCCTCGACCCATTGCCATCCGTTCAGCGAGTCTTGCCAATTGTCACCCGGCTGGCGAGACCACCCCAGAATAATGTCTTGAATCGTTCCCAAACGATCCGCCGAGAGCGCCCAGGCAAAGTCGATCCGACCCAGAGAGAGCGGAAACAGGGGAACCCCGGAGAGAACATATCCTCGGACCATCCAGCAGAAGAGGAGAAGCAGTGCAGGGATCCCCAGCGTTCGCAGGCGGCTGTTGTCCTCTTTGGAACGGAAGAGGCGATGGCCTAGGTAGACCAGCACCGTGCTCAGAGAGAAGGCGAAGCTACTCAACTTCAAGGTCACCGCAGTCGCGCTCAAGGTTAGCAACACCAGGCCGCGCAAGGGGCGCGAAATTTGCCCGTATTCGCCCTTCACCACTTCTTGAGTCAGCAAGACCAGGAGGACACACTGCAAGAGGGCGACGGTAAAATCTGGAGTGGCAGAACAGATCGCGTGGGACCAATCCAGCACCAGGTAGACCAGAAAAATGGCCGGAGCTAGCGTGATGGCCAGCATGGGCGCTACATCGCTCGCCCGTAGGGATGGCGATCGGAGGACCGGTCTTAAGGCGGACCCCAGCAATGCCATCGTGAGCAGAAACAAAAAACCGTTGGCGATGGACAATCCGCGATCGGAAAGAGGGTAGAGGTTGAGGGCTGCGACGAACGGGAACATGGTTTGATTGAAGGCCAGTCGGTGATGCAGATTTCCCAACCCCGGAACGAGGGGGAAGGTGTTGTTCCACTGTATCGTCTGGAAGTAGTAGAGTCCGGCGTCGTAGTGAAAGTCACTCGTTCTAGCGAAGACTCAGCCAGATCCCCATGCCCAACAACAGAACCGCTAGCAGTAGCAGACCGGCCCCCTCGCGAGGTCCAAATTTGCTTCGATCCGAGTGGAGCGATGAGCGCCAAAAGAGTCCTGTTTTCACCACTCCAAAGGCCAACAGCGGGAGCACTTCATAGACCTGAATGGGAAGGAAGAAGTGGACGCTCAGAAGATAGAAGATCGTCGTACACCAGCCTAGCCATAGGCACAGGACTGGGGATAGGTCGTCTTCGAGGTCGACTGCAAAGAGAGACGCGAGGCTTCTCCCGATACCGTAGAAGCTCAGACCCAGGACCGCGCAGGTGACTATGTAGAGTGCGATGCTTGTCATCGGTTCGAGTGCGACGGGGGCGAAAGGCCCCTGTGGCCAAAGACACTCTGATACGGTGTCTAGTTGGGCCAACCTGCTTCAAGGCGAGAGGCTAGGAGAAGGGGCCGTGGACCTCTCAGTGGCGCATCTCGAACTGCACTAAGGAGAAGGCTCCAAACTCTTCCTGGACTTTGACGATCTCGATTCGGTCCGGAGTCTCTCGGAGCCAAGTCTGTCCCACGATGCCATAGTGCACGCGCGAGTCAGTGGGCAGTTCTTCTCTCTTAAAATGGAGGCGTCGAGGGGGCGGAACTTCGCTTATCGAGGCGGTTCGCAGAGGTTTTTTGACGAAGAGAAAGCCCTCCTGGTCGCAGCCCATGCGCTCATACAGGCGGCGCGTAGCGCAGCGCAGAGAGAAGAGATGGCCTTGGTCTTTGGCCTTGGCAAACGGGACGACGGCCACCCGTGCTCCTTGGTAAGTGAAGCAGGCAAAAGCGAGAAGAGGAGCCAGCCAAAACTTCTTGGACATCTCAGACAGGAGTACCGAGGTCAACGCGGCCATCATGGGAGTGACGCAGAGCCAGTAGCGAGGGTAGATTTTCCGGTTGCCAAGGACGATGAGAAGGGCGACGAAGGCGAGGATCGCAAGGATACCGCGGAGCCGTGCGTCGGGGATCAATCCCTTGAAGAACACGGTACTCGCGGCCAGAGTGATCAGGGTCAGACACCAGAACATGGAGCCGTCCACAAGAAGCCAACCGAAACGGGAGAAGTCGACAGAGGAGGCGTCGCTCGTGAACCGACCGAGCGACTCTCCGTGAGTCTTGCTGAGGAAGACGGAGCCAAAGCGGAGGAGCTGTGACACCGGCCATAAGGATGTGAGTATCAGAGCCAAAAGGA
>CAZVVF010000470.1:2358-4432 GCA_964630575.1 uncultured Burkholderiales bacterium
TGGAAGCACCGGTCACGAATCACTTTGGTCAGGCCACCGTGTCGCTTGCCAACCACGAAAAGGTAGATGCCGGAGAAGAGCAAGGCCAGGGGGATCTTGTGCAGAGCTCCCAACCCGCAGGCCAATGCCCACGGGAGCCACCACCTCGTGTCGCGCTCGGCTCGGTTCAAAAAGTAGAGGCTCGAAACGAGAAAGAAGGTCAGGCCGGTCTCTAGCATACCTGTCCCGAGGTGCTCTTGGAAAAGAAGCGATGTGGACAGGAAGAGCACCGATGCCAAGGCCACCCACGGGTCTTTTCGGTGGCTGAGTTGGACCGCGAACAGAGCGGTCATAAGAAGGGTGAGAAGACCGAACACGAGGGAGGGTATTCGAACGGCCAAGACAGGGCGGACCCCCTCTGACAACAAGGTCGCCGAGAGCCAGTACTGCAGAGGGGGCTTATTGAAGTTGACCTTGCCATTCACGAAGAGACAAAAGGCATCTCCATTCTCCAAGATGCTGCGGCTTCTGATGAAGGTCAGAAACTCATCGATTCGGGAGAGCTCAGCGACCTCTAGCGATGACCCTGCGTGAAGGGCGAGAAAGACGATCCAGAGTCCGGTGAGGAGGCAGACAACGACCCAGTGCGCCCTCTCACTGGGCGCGAAGAGGCCCCTGTTTTTGAATGGTCTCAATGGGGATCGTGGGGCAAGGGGCTTCGCCGCGAGCGCAGATAGGCGTAGGGTGTTTGGTAGAGCAGGTTGGAAACCCGCGAGGTGTAGATGTCGGCGGAGCGCTCGAGCTGTCGGGTCAAGAGACTCTTGTCGTTACCCGCGCGCAGCAAAGGCCCCCATATGGAGTGGCTCAACTCAGCAGAACTCTTGGCCAAGGGGGCGATCCTCTGATCGAGTTTCTGCAACTTTTCCCGATACTCCGTGGCTGCGGAATCGAGTTGCTTGGATGTCATGGTGGGCCTGGGTCCGTATCCCAACTCATCTCTCAGACGCGTGATTCTCAATTGGCACAGGGCGAATTCTAGGTTCTCTTTTTCGGCCATGAGAGCCGTCATTTGCAGCTGTCGTTCGGCGAACGCTTCAGCGGCGGCGATCTCACCCTCCAACTCCCGCAAGACAAGGGCCGTTCTCCATCGCAGCAGCTTCTTGGTGACGTGAACGTCACCAAAGATGTGGTCGCCAACGTAGAGGATCTCTCGACCGTGAAGGCCCAGGAACTCTTCTACACCGTGAGCGTTGCCACCCACGTAGCAACCGTCTTCTTTCAATTCCGACCCCGCCGGAAGCAAGAGACCTCGCTCTTCATCCACGACCTCAAAGAAGGGGGCGCGGGAGGCGAAGAACTCGGGTTTTCTGGCCGACACGATGGTGAGGTCAAAAAGGTCTTTCCAGGTCATTTGATCAGGCAAGTAGCGGTCGAAGGCGTAACTCATCATATCGCGCGAGTAGTGCCATTCGGAATTGGTGATCAAGAGGAGCCGCTTGCCTGCTCGCTTTTGGTCGAGCAGGGTCAAGGGTGTTTCCGGGTCGAGCACCACAAAACGGTCGGGGTCACTGGCGATCTCGGCCTTGATCTGCCCCTCGGCGTGGGCCTGGCTGAGAGAGGTTCTCACAACGTTGTAGAGATCGCTGTATCCTAGAGAGGGACGAGGGGGTAGGGCTTGCTGGTCCAACAGGTCGACCAACTGAGCATAGATGCAGCCTTCGGAAAGGGAGAACAGGGTGTTGAGGAAGACGAATCGTGGCTCTGCGAGATCCACGATGGTGCGAGAATAGACTTCTCGAACCTCCCGGAAGTCGATGGGATTGGTGCCGTGATAGGCCTGTTTGACGTAGCCGAAGCGGTTGGCCTTGAGGATGTTGCCCAGCTCTATGTCCAGAACCAATCCACGCTTCATAAGGTCGGCTCGGAAGGTCAAGTCTTGAACAGGCCAGCCCAGTTTCGACAGGCTCTTTTGAACATGTTCATAGGCGCGAAGCTCCCACTCTTCTTCGCGGTAGTGGATCAGGGTGTAATCCATGTCGTATCCGATAGCTTTGGTGGCTCGGAGATTGAGCGTTCGGTTGCAGAAGACTCGTCG
>CAZVVF010000471.1:0-4427 GCA_964630575.1 uncultured Burkholderiales bacterium
GTGAGAGTTTTCACTGAAGGCCGCTGACTTGTCGGTCGAGGTTTTCCATTTTGTCTCGGTACTCTTGTTCGAACTCTTTGGAGAGTTCTCGCAGACGATTCTCGCGCTCGATGAGAAGCTCTGTGAGTCGCGCGGACCCCTGAAGGGCTTTGGCCAGTCTCTTTTCGTTGTCGGCCAGTCGGCTCGCGACCTTTTGGATCTGGTTTTCTTTGACCTGGAGCCCTTTTTTGAGGCCGGAGAGTTCACTCTCGACCAGCTTATACTGGTCGCTCTTGGCTTTGGCTTCGTCGAGCTTCGCTTGCAGTTCGGCTATGCGCGCTTCCGTGTCTCTCTTGTCGGGTCGACTCAGCTGGTTCCGCAGTCTGGCGTTCTCTTCTTTGAGTTTGGCCACCGTGACTCGCGAGTTGGAGAGTTGCTCTAGGACCTCTTGATGGGCCGGGTTCTCCGAGCTCTGGGTGGTCAATAGTTTCTTGTATTTGCGAGAGAGTTCTTCGAACTCAGCGGAAGGTTCGCTCTCTTGGGGAGCCGACGACTGCAGGACCTCTATTTTTTCGGCCGCTTCCAGGTAGAGCGTGCGCAGACGGCGGAAGCGCTCAAGGTTGACCTTCTGTAGGTCCAGCAGTTCTGCCGTGAGGGGGTCCTCCGGCTGCTCTTGCTGCGTGGGGGCGATGGGCACGGCCTCGACCTCGGAGCGCAGTCGTTCGTTTTCTTCAACCATCTCGTGGGTTTGGGCTTGCAGGGCTGCGAGGGCTTTCTCTCGGGCCTGAAGGGCGGCTTGAAGGTGCTGAACCTCCTGGCTGCTGGCTTGGGCTTGGCTGGAGCTGGCCTCGAGTTCCACGAGTCGAGCTTGCAGGGCGTCTCGCTCGGTCTGGGTCTGGGCGAGTGCTCGCTGGACGCGCTCTCTCTCGGCGGAGGCTTCCTTGGCCAGTTCCAGTTCCTGTCGCGCCTGTTCGAGCTCGCGGAGGAGGTCGTCGTTGGGTTGCGCTGCTGGGGCCGGCTCGGGTTTCTCTTTGAGGCGTTGCTTGAGCTTAGCGATCTCGACCTTCAGGGCACCCGCCTCGGAAGCTTTGTTCTCTAAATAGCGAATTTTCTCTTCGGTTTCTCGGTTGGGAGAGGAGTCCTTATTGGGCTTTGCTTTACGCAGTTTGCGAAGCTCTGCTTGCAGTTTCTGGTTCTCCCGGGCGAGTTTCTGAGGGTCCTCCTCGCCAGAGTCCTTCCCGCCGCCGAATATCGAGGTGAATTTCGAGAGGAAGCCCTTTTTGGGTTTGCGATCGGACTTCGTCTGTTTGCCTTGGTGGGCTTCCTTTTGAGCTCGCTTGATCTCTTCTGCTTGGTCTAGTTGGAACTTGTTGAAGTCGTAGGGCTTGATGCCGGTGTCACCGCCCCGAAGGAGGCCTTTTCGGATCCAGGCCTCGACCTGGCTCTGATCGACGCGCAGTTGCCGGGCGGCTTCGGCTGTTGGGACCAGTGTTGGGCCCTTGGGCTTTTCGCCTTTGGGCATAAGGGCTGAACTGCCGCCTATCTGCGGCCCGCCCGTGCTCTTGCTGACTAGTCCTCTACGTGCCATGAAATGTTGTGCTGGCTTAAGCCGTGCTCCAAGTTACTCGATTTATTGGGCCCAGTGGGGGCGTTGTCTGGCTTCTCTCATTACCTCTGACATGTACCTATTCCTTAGACAGGTACCTAAAACCTACAGAGGACCCAGTTCGGGCCATTCGAGTTCTAGACCGTCGCTGCGCAGAAGGCTCTGGAAGTCTTTGAGCGTCTCTTGACGCCCTCTTACTTCGGTCGGTGTCGTCTTTTCCTGCAAGCAGTAGTGGGCGAGGAGTCCGGCGGATTCTCCGATGTTCCATTCCACTGGGTGGAGCCGATAGCATCCGTTGGTGATGTGGGTCGTGGAAATGTTCTTGGCGCCAGCGATGAGATTGTTACAGGACTCTCCAAAGAGAGACCCTAGGGGTATCTGAAAGGGAAGCGCGCCTACGTCGAGATAGTTCTTGTGGGCGGTGCTGGGGTGGAGGTCTATCCTGTAGGCCCCGATCCCAACCGAGTCAGGGAAGGCGTGGGAGCGGTCCCTGGGGGATTCGGTGGAGCGGGCTTTTTCCCCGACGTGGTTTTCCGTCACCGTTTCGCACCCGACGATGCGGCGACTCTCCCTGATGTAGGGGGCCATGGCCAATCCTTCCACGCCATCGGTGAGGTCGCCGCGCAGACGAAGTCCTGGCCAGCCTGTGCCGCCGTCGGGTCGAGGGGCACAGGTCTGCATCCAGTAGAGCATGGAGAGGGACTGCTGGCGAGCTTCGGCTAGCATTCTCTCTTGCTCAGACCATGAGGCTCCGATCAGGTTCCCCTCAAGGTAGTCGATCTGGGGCCAATTGACCAAGACCACGTCGCTGGAGTAAAAACCCTCTTGGAAGTTGCTGCGGTCGGCAATTCTGCGGAAGGTCCACAGATCCATGGGGCCTCTCTCGGGCTTGGGGTTGATCGGATCAAAGGTTCGTACCACCGGATCGAGGGTGATCGGGTGTGTGGCCGACCAACTGAGCATTTTCGAGCCCCACGGTGGTGTGAGTTTGGGGTCGTAGTGCTGCCACTTGTCCCATTGTTGAGGTCGCTCGATGGTGTGGTCGTTGTGGGGATCGTAGTCCACGATGAAGCACCAGCTTAGGCTTTGGACGTCGTTGGGGTCGGCGCTCTCGGGGGCGCTCGGCTCGCCGAACTCCTTTCGGGACTCCGCTCCGGTACGAAAAGGAACCCCGCACAGGCCCAGGACGTCACCGAGTTCCGTGGCGTCGATAAAGTAGTCCGCCTGAACTTGTATCTGCTGGTCTCGATGGAGGTGCTGTAGGACGACCTCGTCGAGGTGTCCAGAGGACATCTGGGCGGAGATGGGCCGGTAGGGTTTGGCCACCGTGAGTCGCCCGGACCCGATGTATCGAGCCAGGTAGCTCTCCAGGACGGCCAAGCTGACCTTGGGTTCATGGCATAGGGTCGAGACAAATCCGTTGCCTGGATTGAAATTGGGAAGTCTCGCGACCTCCGGCCGCAAAGGGTAGTGGTCTCGGTAGTACTGACGGACGTCGTTGCGCAGTTTGCGATAGGACGCTGTGCAGCCGAAGGATTCGATCCACGGGTGCTCGTCTGGGGGAACGGCCTGACTGGTCATTTGGCCGCCTAGCCACTGGTACTGCTCGCTTAGAAAAACCCTCTGGCCGTGGCGTAGGGCCGCTAGCGCCGCTGCGACTCCACCGAGGCCTCCGCCGATAATGGCAACATCATACTTAGTCATCAAAACTGCTGTACCACAGGGATGCTGCGGACCCCTCTGTGAAAGGGATTGGCAATGGTCATGAAGGATTGTGGAGAGGGGCTGGACAAGCGGTCCTGCGACTTGAATGTACTCCTAGTATGCAGTGGGAACACCTGCCGCTCGCCGATGGCCGAGTGTTATCTGAGGTATCAAAAACCGGGTTGGACGATCAGCTCGGCGGGCACTCACGCAACCCTAGGTGAGCCAGCCTCGGCCCACGCACAGACTGTTTTGGCGCGACTCGGACTCGACCTCTCAGGGCACAGGGCACGCCCCTTGGAAGCCCTGGAGGATCAGGCGTTCGATCGCGTGTTCGTGATGGCCCGCAGTCATCTTCGCTGGGTCGAAGCTTGGCCGGCCGAACTCTTGTCGAGTCTTTGCAACCGCGAGAGCGATGTGGCGGATCCTTTCGGCGGAGGCTTGTCGGAGTACCAGGCGGCGTTCGAGGAAATACGTTTGTATTTGGACGCTCTGGGAGGGGCGGACTGTGAGGATGGAGCCTATGAATTCGGATAGTTTTTCTTTTCGTACTGAGTACGGAGACCGCGCTCTGGGGTCAGACGATCTCGGGAGTGATCCCATGGTGTTGTTCCGCCAATGGCTAGAGGAGGCCATCGCCGCCGAGGTCCCGGAGGCTAACGCCGTCTGTCTCTGCACGGCGGACTCGGGAGGGGTTCCCGATGGCCGGGTGGTTCTGCTCAAGGGTGTCGATGACCGTGGGCTTCGATTCTTTACCAACTATGAGAGCGGCAAGGGACGTCAGTTGGAAGCCTTGGGTCTTGCCGCGATGGTCTTTTGGTGGGAGCCCTTGAAGCGACAGGTTCGATTCAGGGGGGCGGTGGAGCGTCTGGAAGCTGAACTCTCGGACCAATACTTCGCCAGTCGCCCTCGGGAGTCTCAGTTGGGGGCCTGGGCTTCGCAGCAGAGCCAGCCCTTGGAGAGTCGAGAGGCTCTGGAGGAACTGGTGGCCCACTATGATCGTCTCTATCCCGATGACGTTCCCCGTCCTCGGCATTGGGGAGGCTATCGCTTGATACCGCAGTGCGCGGAGTTTTGGCAGGGCCGCACCAGTCGCCTCCACGACCGATTCCGATTTCAGCGTGGCGATGACGGAGTT
>CAZVVF010000472.1:0-4422 GCA_964630575.1 uncultured Burkholderiales bacterium
CTCGATACGGCCCGGTGGAGAACCGCGAAAAGGCTTGTAAACATAGTGCCAGCCGTGACTAAAAACGGTACTCCCGTCGGCAGCGATAGCTCCGCGGGTCACAAATTTCTCTTGGGTCTCCACCCTACCGGCCAACGACCAGTCCATCAGAGCACCCACTGAACTCGGTTCGCCAGAGGCGACCGGTCCCTCTATGTCGCCATCCGTGAGAGTCGGCGGTTTCTCAGCCGTCCAAACGAGATTTTGGGCTCGCTCTCCGATGCCTCTGAGCGTGGAGGTCGTCCACAGGCTATTATCCGGACCCCACATTTCAAAAACGCTGGGCTCTCCCTCGACGTGAGCGTCTCCATCGCCCAGGTCCACAGGGGGCTCGATGTCGACCCACTCAAACTCGTCGTTCTTGTACTCGAGCACCTGTAGGCTGGTGACAGATTTGGCTCTTTTGGGAAAAGGCGGAGCCACCACATAGGTCGGCCCCCAGGCTGATAGGCGCTCTCCATCCTCAGAAAAAACGGGCACGTAGTCCACAAAGTAGGGGGGCGACGGTGCCGCTGCCTCGGAGCTCTCCGAGGCCTCCGCTGAGGCGAGGCTGCGGGATACGAAAACCGGTCCCTCGGAGGCGACCATGTCCGGGACGACATCTCCACCCTCAGCCAGAATGAAGTCTCCGAAGAGCGCCTTACTGGCCGATGAGCCACCGCTGCCAACCGCATTGCCTCGGTCATCCTCGCTCGGACTGCTGGCCGGGAAAAACAGGACCCTCCCATCCTTGGAGTTGTTCTCCCCAGCGATCCTCACGTCCAGCAGGTGAAGAGTGAGATAGGAACTCAAAGGTCCAGACGTGCCGCGCGCGCGAAGCTGCAAGACCTCTCCGCGACGACCGAGCGCTTGCGAACTCACGAGTTCGACCTCAGCCACAGCACCATTGGCGAGCGTCTTCCTCCGAAACCCCTCGAGCGATCCCAACTGCTTCAGTCGAGCCAGGGCCTCATAAGCTCCAGAACGGGCCGCGGATTGAGCCTTCAGCTTGTGCTCCATGGAGAGCGAGAGGGCGATATCCTGGCGGTTTGTCCAGATCAGAGCAACGGAGAGAAAAAACAGAAAGATGGAAATGAAAAGTGCGGTCAAAATGATATTGCCGCG
Source organism: uncultured Burkholderiales bacterium (assembly GCA_964630575.1). GTDB lineage: Bacteria > Vulcanimicrobiota > Xenobia > Xenobiales > JADMJV01 > JAEXNA01. The sequence continues at coordinate 1,144 of CAZVVF010000472.1, forward strand.
GTCCTTCCTCACCAAGAGATTTTAACACAAATCTTGAGCAATGAAAGAAACCAAGGACCAATCCACTCCCTTGCCAAACCCACCTCACTATGGAACTCAACGAGGTTTTCAATTACTTAGCTGCAGCAGCTGCTTCCGATGGCCCCATCGATGGCCGAGAGAAAGACCTGCTCAGACATCTCATCAAAGATTTTGGGGCCACGCCGTCACAGGCTCAGCAGTGGGTCAGTGAGTTGACCGTTCCCGTCCAGCCGGTACCGAGTCTAGAGACCTTGAGCGACAGAGCAACCGCTCTCAAACTGGTTCGGGGGCTCTTGGTCGTCAGCTACTGCGATGGGAGTTTCGACCAGGAAGAGGTTCCCTTTTTGCTGCCTTTGGTCGATCGATTCTCGATCACCGCAGACGAGCTGACCCAGGCCAAACAGCAGGCCTTGTACTTTCTGAGGATGGACCCACCGTCCATCACTATCCCGGCAGAGCTTATCCAGGCTGAAAAGTGGGACGAAGTCTGTCAACTCGCTCATCATCAATACGATGTTTACCACAAAGAGTCTCGTCAGCGCTTTCACCAAGAACTGCAGTCGGCCAACCGGACGACCTGCTATCTGGCCATGGGCATCGGCCCGCCGAGCTTCGACACCGAACACACCGAATCCAGGTTCCTCCAAGCCAATCCAGACTTTCTGATCCTCGACGACACAGAAGCGCTCCAACTCCTGCGCGATGAGGCCGAAAAACAGTTGCAAAAGCAGTGGGAGGCCGCCTATGTCTCTCGCTGCAACTTCTGCTATCTCGAAGCGCCTGGCAAACGCCGGGACGCCTGCCCTCGATGCCAAGGGGAGTACGGGGTCTCCTCCCGGCGTTAGCCCTGCACTACCGTGCAGAGCAACAGCAAAGACCCTCCGTCTAGTTCATCTCATAGCCGAGCGGCTTCTGTTGGGCTGGAACGGTGTGGCCGTCGCCCCAGGTTGTGAAAGGGGCCCAAAAGAAAGGGTTTGTCCATTTCTTTCGAGTTTCCAGGTGGGCCTTTTGCATCGCCGCAGAAGGGCTAGAGCCATCGGCCAGGGCTATGTAGAAGTGTCTCATCCAAAACTCCGTGGATTCATCCGAGACCGACCACAAGCTCACAACACAGGTGCGAACCCCAGCGTACTGCAGGGCGCTCGTGAGACCCAGGTATCCATTGGTGGAGGAGAACCCTCCGCTGTCACAAGCCGAGAGTACAGCGAGTTCGGCATCCAAATTCCAGCCAAAAATCTCCGCCGCCGTCACCCTCCGGTCGCTGAAGGCGAGGCCGGAAAAGAGCGGTTCGACCTCATCGAGGTATCCGTGGGTCGCCAGGTGCAACAGTTGCTTACCGTGACTCTCGCTCTGCAGCCTATCGGAGCTCATATCCTGCTCCAGCAGAATCGTCGGTTGAGACAAATGAGCCGCGATCGCCTTCGCTTCAAGGAGCGAACCTGGCAGCGGAGTGAGAGAGCCGTCCTCGCCCTCAAAATCACCCAGCGCTGCCACCAGGCTTCCCGATCCCGAGGCCTTCTGGTTGCGGGACACAAGCCAGGCCGAGGCACTGTTGGCGATGGTCATCTGAAACCTATCGATAACGGTTGTCTCATCCACTCCAAGGGCGGCGAAGGGAACGCGAAAAAGACCGTCTGTCGGGACGATCACGAGTTTCGACACCCCTTCGAGGTCGGGCCACACCGGACCCAACAAACGGGACCCCAGCGAGTGCATCTTGGCCTCCACGGATTTGTTGCTCCGAAGTCGGCTCACACTCCGATAGAGCGATTCTACCTCTTGTTGAACTTCGCTCTCGGAACCCAGGCGGAAAGACTTCACGGCCGTGGGAGTCAGCAAGAGAACATAGCTCGAATCGAGACCGGAGATGTACTCCAAGACAGCCTCATCAGGTTGAAGGGCCGCTTGAAGTTGCTCCAGGTCGATCGAGGAGAGCTTGGTCACCAACCCCGCTTGCAGGTACTCCCGCTCGATCTTGTCCAGAACGATGCGATACCGAGCCTGGAGGGACTCGTACAGTTGGCTCTCTCCAGAGGCTTGAGCCTCTCGAATCAAGGCGGCCAACTGTTCCCGATCCCGGATCAGATTCTGACTGACCCGAGCCTCATCGAATTTGACATCTCGGGTCAAGGCGGCAAGACCCAACGAGCGCTCCTTCTCTTGCACCGCAAAGGCCATGGCGAGCTTATCCGCCTGCAGCAATCTCGCGCAATAGTCTCGGAAGATTCCGGCCCGGTTGCTCACCAACGCTCGGGCCTCTCGGGAGGAGAGCCCCCAGACACGGGCTTCAACAGTCTCCATGAGAGGAGCGTACAGTTCGGCAGCATCGCCCAGGTTTGCCGTCTTCATAGCGACTCTCATGAGGATGGCCCTGGCCGCTGAGGTCTGCTCGACCGACCCACCCTGAGGGAAAAGAGCCAACGATTCTTCGGCCAACCTCTCGGCCTGGTCCCATTCGCCCTTTCCCAAAGCGGTCTGAGCTTGGTTGTTGAGAATGAGGGCCTTGACCGTCTTGTTCTCTATGCGGGAAAGGAGTTGACCAGCCTTGGCAAACAGCTCTTGGAGATTCTCGTCATCGGAGATCCTCTCCGAGAGAAACCCCAGAATCAGAACCTGAAGCTCTGCGTCATCGGCCTCGATGGCCAAATCCATGGCCTGGTCCAAGTACTCATATCCGGGCTTCGCCGAATCCTGCAAAATAAGGGCGGCCCCGAGGTTGAACATGACCGTCCTCTCACCCGAGCGATTCCCCGTGGCTTGATGTCGGGCGAGTGCTCTGGAGTAGTAACTGACCCCATCTTTGTAGCGCCCCATCTGAACGTAGCAATACCCCAAGGCGTTCAAAACGGTAGCCTGAATCGGTGCTGGTTTTTGGAATCGATCGGCGATCTCCACCGCCCTCTCCAGATAGGTCACAGCCTTGGAGAGCTGGCCCAGCCCACTGTAGCAGGCGGCCGCGTTATTGAGTATCACCGCCAGTTCCTCTTCATCTGCCGAGCTCTCGTACCAGGGTAGAACATCGTTGAAATGGACCAGGGCGGCGGCCTCATCGCCCCGTTTGAGAAAACTCTCGCCCAGGTTGACCTTCACCGTGGCCCAAGTTTTTGAGTTCTTCCCCGGAAGAAGGGCGAGAGCTTCAGTCAAAATTCCCTCGGCCTGGCTCGGCTCTCCCCATTGAAGGAGTCGAAAGCCCAGGCGGTTGAGCGCACTAGCCTTTTCCTGGCCCGCGAGTGTTGCAATATAGGCTTTGTAGTACCT
>CAZVVF010000473.1:0-4414 GCA_964630575.1 uncultured Burkholderiales bacterium
GCCGCAGGCGGTATCCCCGACTGGTTGAGCGATGGAGAGAACGGCTTTTTGATCGATGAACTCAATGTTGAGTGCTTTTCTCGGGCCCTAGCGCTGCTCCTGACGGATTTTGACCGAGCTGAGAGCATCGGCCGCCAGGGCTTCGAGTTGACCCGGACTCGCTTCTCTTTTGAGGGGTATATAGACCAACTAGAAAGGTTGCTCGCCGAATGAAAATCGGGATTCCAACATTTGGTGCTGATGGCGGGAAATCAGGCATCAGCTCTTATCTCATCGAGATTCTGAAACAGTTCGCACAGATCGGAGTGGAGGGGGAGGTCTTAGTCTATCCCGATGAGGAGCAACTCTTTCTTCCCCAAGGCCAGCACGGACTGAAGCCATCCTACCTTTCCCCGATCGTCAGAAAACCGCTGCCGAACCTTCTCTACACCCAAGCGGTCCTCACTATTCGAGCCGCCTTGGCAAAGTATGACGTTCTCTTTTTGCCGGCGGGAAACAGGCGCTTGCCCTTCTTCTCCGGGTGTCCCACCGCCGGGGTTGTTCACGACCTGGCCTCTATTCATGTGGCCAACAAATACGACAGCTACCGGCTCTTCTATATCAAAAAGGTGCTGCCGTTGCTCATTCGTCGACTCGACGAAGTGATCACCATCAGTGAGTTCAGCAAGAACGATATTCTGAATTTTGTGGGTGTTCCTGAGGAGAGGGTCCACGTCATTCCGCTGGCCGTCAATCACCAGGTCTACAGGCCCCAGGACAAGCTCGAGTGCTACGAAAAAGTGCGAGCAGGCTACGACCTGAAGGGTCCTTACTTCCTGTACATATCGCGCATTGAACATCCAGGGAAGAACCACTACCAGTTGATAGAGGCCTTCGATCTCTTTAAGGAGGAACACAAGCTTCCCCACCAACTGCTCCTGGCCGGTGGAGATTGGGATCGTGCCGAGGAGGTTCATCGCAGAGCAGAAGAGTCGGCTTTTTCCAGCGATATCATCTTCACGGGGTTTGCGCCGAGAGACCTCATCCCGGCCCTCTATGGAGGAGCGAAAGCTCTGATCTTTCCTTCCCTTTTCGAGGGCTTCGGATTGCCCATCCTAGAGGCTATGGCTTGCGGTGTACCGGTGGCTTGCTCGCGGCGGGCCTCTCTGCCGGAGGTGGCCGGGGACGCCGGTCTGCTCTTCGACCCAGACCAAGCCGAGTCCATCGCCGAGATCCTGAGCAAGCTTGCGCTCAACGAATCGCTGCGACAGGACTTGAGGGAAAAGGGTCTCCTTCGCGCAGCAGGCTACAACTGGAGGCGCACCGCCGAGGAAACGCTGAAGATTTTGGAAGGTCTCGCATGATGGAAGCTGGCTCAAGGTCCCGAATAGAGATATTGGAAGAACTCGAGAGGAGATTCTCCTCTGAAGGCTCTCGACAGAGACGCTTCGTTCTGTGGCGAAAAAGGGTCACCTGGGCTCTTATCATAGGTGGCGCTCGCTTCTTTAAGAGGGCCGTTGACCTACTGGGTTCGGTTCTCGGGATGCTGGCTCTGTCTCCACTCTTTCTTCTGGTGGCCTTGGCCATCAAGATCACCGACCGAGGTCCTGTGCTCTACTGGCAGACCCGGGTGGGCCAGTGGGGCCGAGAGTTTCCCTTTCCTAAGTTTCGCTCTATGGTTATGAACGCCGATAAGCTCAAGGACGAACTGCTCGAACAGAGCGACCACGGGGACAGTGTCACTTTCAAGATGAAGAAAGACCCTCGCGTGACTTGGATCGGCCGAATCATACGAAAGCTCAGCATCGATGAGTTGCCGCAACTTTGGTGCGTCGCGAAAGGTGACATGTCCCTGGTGGGTCCTCGCCCTCCGGTCACCCGGGAGGTGGAACTCTACACCTTGTCCGACCGCCGTAGACTCGATGTTGTACCGGGTCTGACCTGCATTTGGCAGGTAGAGGGACGAGGGGATATTCCCTTTCCAGAACAGGTTCAGATGGATGTGGACTATATCGAATCCCAGAGTTTTTGGCTGGACTTGAAGATACTCTTCAAAACCGTTCCGGCTGTCTTGACAGGTAAGGGAGCCTACTAGTTGTGAGTTTCATTCGGCGAGCGGTGAACCGGGCGACAGGGGCGGCATTGATGTTACCATCCGTGCTTCTCCGTCCATTTCTCAGCCACCGAGAGGAATTTTATCTCGGTCGACAAGGTCGGGTTATCAAACTCTTGACCACCTCCTCACCGCTGGCAAAGCTCATCTTGAATGCCCCTTCGCTCTGGCGGGGAGAGGTCTTGATAGTGGGGGTGTCTCTGCGCAGGGCCGTTGAGGACCTCGATGAGCAAACACAGAGCGTGCTCGCTGAAGCCCCTGGACTCTTTAGTCTCTATGAACAGCGGAGCCGATCGGGAGCCTACGATGCCGTGCAGACGGAGATCGATCTCGAGTACTTAAAGGGGCGTTCCCCCAAGAAGGATTTGGGTATCCTGCTGCGCTTTTTTCTCGCTTCCTTGCTGGAGTCTGGCGATCCCGCCGAGGTCGTTCCCCTGCTAGGAATCCAGATCGACAACGTGACGAACGTCGAGGCCGTCGAGCGCATCGTGTCATTTACCCAGACCCGCGATTGCAGGCAGGTGAGCTTTGTCAACGCCCACTGCGTCAATGTCTCTCAGAGCGATGCTGAATACCTAGACGTTCTCAATGAGAGCGACCTCTGTTTGGGCGACGGGATAGGCGTCAAGATCGGCGCTTCCCTCTGTGGATTCCGGATCCTAGAGAACGTCAACGGCACAGACCTGTTTCCGCGCCTGCTCTACGCTCTGCAAGAGTTTGGCGGCAAAATCTCCCTTATCGGTGCCAAGCCTGGGGTCGCCGATCGGGTCGTGGACTACATCGCTCGCACCTATCCAGCCGTGGAGATCGGCGTTGTCCAGCACGGTTTTTTTGAGCCGTCCGAGGAGCCAGAGCTTTTGCAGGCGATAGCCGACTCCGACTCCGATATTGTTCTGGTGGCTCTCGGGGTGCCCGGTCAAGACCTTTGGCTGGCTCAACATCTCAAAGCCATGAGAGTGGGCGTGGGGATTGGGGTTGGGGGACTCTTCGACTATTATTCCGGTAGCATTCCACGAGCGCCCTCTTGGGTGCGCAGTCTTGGAATGGAGTGGTTGTTTCGACTCTACCAGGAGCCAGGGCGCCTGTGGCGTCGCTACCTGGTGGGGAATTTTCTTTTCCTTTATCGAGTCTTGATGAATAGAGGTAAACGCTCATGAGAGCCGTGGTCTTGGCAACTGGCCTTTTTAAGAACGAGGAGGGTGTGGGTGACTCTCGAGCGGTCGGTTTGCAAACCGTGGCTGGTAAGCCCTGGGCCCAGCACATCGTCGAGAGCCTCTTTGCTCGTGGAGTTCGCAACATCGACCTTGTCTTGTGGCACCATGCTCACCGTTATGAGCAACTGCTTGGAGAAGGCGAGCGCTGGGGCGGTTCTATCACCTATCACTTCGCTTTTCCCCTTGAGACCCCGCTGTCTTGTATGAAGGGCCTGTCCGGCGAAGGTTCGGTCTGGCTGGCCTCGGAGTCAGGGCTCCTTCTCGACGACCTCGACTCTGGGAAAGAGACCCATCTTTTCGACTCCGAAAAAGAGCGTTGGGTCGCTTCTTATATCGAGTGGTCGAAGCTTCAGGCGCTGTGCGACAAAACGTTGGAAGAGATGGTTCAGGAGTTTCGCGAGCAGACGGACAACCGCGGCGAGTGCGAAGCTCTGTTTATGGTCGAGCCCAACGATGTGCTGGCGGTGAACCACCACTTCTTAGATGGTGGTCGAGGGCTTCTCGCTGCGGGACGAGAGATCGAGCCCGGAGTTTGGATGGGTCGAAACGTGATGCTTCATCCCACCGCGCGGCTCGTTCCTCCGGTATTTTTGGGGCCTCACAGTCAAATTGGCCCAAGCGTGGAGTTAGGGCCCTACGCCTCCATTGGGGACCACTGTTTCGTGGGCAGTCACACCCGAGTGGAAAACTCCGTGATTCAAAGCGGGAGCTTTCTAGGCGACGATCTAGAACTGGTGGACAGTCTATCGGATCGAGACTTCATTTATCAGGTACCCCTGGCTGTTCGTTTTCCCGTGGTCGACGCGGATATCGCTGGTCGTTCCCAGGAGAGTGTGGGGGCTGTTCTCCTGTCTCTTTCTCAGCGTCTGATCGCCCTGGTATTGCTGCTGCTTTTCGCCCCTCTGTCGCTGGGCCGGTCGCTCTATCGCAAGAGGTACTCCATAGGGTTGACCCGGGTGGAGTACGTCCAGCAACCTGCCATTAACGATTCTTTGGCTTGGCAGATGGCATCTCGTTGGCGGGAGGACTCAGCCCAGCCCACTTCGTTGAAGGATCACTTCTGGCGAGACTTTCTTCCCGGCTTGCCGCAAGCGGTCAGTGGGTCCTT
>CAZVVF010000474.1:0-4410 GCA_964630575.1 uncultured Burkholderiales bacterium
AAGCTTTATAATGCATTGGCTCAGAATTCACAAGAACACCATCCATATCAAAAAGGATCGCTGCAAAATTCAAGGGGGTGGGGATCTGGTTTTCAGTAACTCTCAAGGACATCTCCAATGACTCTGGCACAAACTCTGCCTTCACGATTATGCCATCGACCCTCGTCACCCTTCGCCGAATGAGGATTCTTGCTCCCGCAGAGCCAATCAAGCGAAATGAAAGTCACCGGAATTGTCTGCCTGTTACTCTTTCTTCTATCGAACCTGGTCTCTGCTCAGCAATTCCCAAGGCGCGACCGAAAGCCCGCGGATCGGCAGAGAATCAAGAGAATCCGTAAGAATACGGACCTGTCGGTTCTGTGGAGAGCCGACCTCACGCTTCGCCGGATGCTCTTCGCCCAAGGCGTGAGTGATTCCAATGCCTCCATCTCGGAACTCGACAAAGCTACGGAGATTCTCGAAGAGGTGCGAGCTTGGCTCCCCACCCAAGGGGAGGGGATCAACAACGCTCAATCCCAAGCCGCTCTCGAAAACGTAGCCGAGTCCCTTCGATTCGTAGAGCTGAGGCTTCAGGCAGAGTTCGGCCTCGTGCAAGACTTAGCAGAGCGCCTTCAGCACTTTCTCGGCCAAGACTACCCCATCGACCAAAAGGTCAGCCTGCTCCTGTTCGCCGCAGAGACCCAGGCCAATCGCAGACAAGTCAGCGAAGCCCAAACATCCCTCGACGCGGCCCTCGAACTCACTCGAAAACAACCGGCCTCCATATCCCCGGTCAACCGATACGCTCTCCAAAGCATGTCGACAAAGCTGAGACGACTCGGAGCCGACGAACTCGACGACAGCCTCATCCTAAAGGACTTCGAATCAGCGACAGCGCCCCTTGCCCAATACCAGGTCAAGCTCAATCCCCTGCAAGATATCCAATGGCTGGTTGGGCGAAGCGCCACCGCCTACTGGACCGGGGAGCTAGAGAGACTCGGCCCTGCTGGAGTGGCACCGTTGAAAAAGATGTTGAGCTTCTTCGAGAAACAGGATCTCTACCTCAAACGGGGATGGGACCAACAACGCCTCACCGATCTCGGAATGACTTTCCCCAGCGACCTTTACATCAAAGCTTTTGCCGACGTCGTTCTGATATCCAGCCAGATCGACCAGACTCTCCTGGTCATCGAAGCGCTCCCTGAAGAGGTCCGCAAAGAGGCCATGCCGCTGCAGACCATTCTCAACCTGGAGATGAGCCTCGAGCTGCTCAACAAGGCAGAACCGCTCTTCTGCAACGCGAAACTCGGTCCGAGCTACGCCACATTCCCCATCGAGCAAATGAGTCTCGTGGCAGAATTGACCGGCCGGGTCAAACTCCTCAGAGCCAGCTACGAGAAAGACCCCGGGCAACGGGCCACTCTTCTCTGGGCCGGATTCGAGAGCATCCGAAAGAGCGACGACGCCGCGGCCAAAGTGGGATACTTCCGATCCATCGCCCGAAGACTAGCCCAAGACAGCGAGGGACTCGACCGAGCCGAAGAAGTTTTGCGAGAGGCTCTCCTGGTATCTGCTGAAAACGGTCTTCTTTCGGATACGCTTCAGGTGACTCTCGAACTCGCCGAACACTTTGCAGACAGACAGGACCTCGACCAGGCCAAAGTCTATGCAGAGTCTGCGCTGGAGGCTATCGAGACGGCTCTTCCCTTCGCCGGCCAAAACTCCGGGGTCCCTTGGGAGTTGCAAAAGCAGGCCAGCAAGATGAGCACCCTTCTCGCTCAATGCGCGCTGGTCAACGACGACACCGAAGCAGCGCTCTCCGCCCTGAGTCAGGGACATCAATACGAAGCCGCCGTGAGCCAGGTCGCCATCAACAAATCGGCTGCCTCGGACCTGATGAAGGTCGAGCAGAAGAAGCAAGACGTCGCCCTACTCACGCAAAAGGTGGAGCAACTCAAGGCCATGCCCGCATCACAAACCCGGGACTCTCTGATCCAAGAGAGTGAACAGTTGCTGGCCGACACGCGAGCGGCCTTCTTGCTGGAGAGTCGCAACATCCGCCAGAAACACTCATCGCTCTACAGCTCCGTCCTCCGCTTTGACCCCCTCAACCTCCCCGACATCCAAGACGGAATGAGCGAAGATTCGGCTGTGATCCAGTATTTCCCAACGGAGAATGAACTCTATTTTTTCCTGGTGACCCGAGACAAGCTGCGGCTTCGCTCTGCCAAGATAAAAAAGAGCGACCTCGATGCGCAGTGTCAAACGTTCCTCAAGGCCCTCAGTCGTCTTTCCCCGATCAAGAGAGTCATCACTCTCTCGCAATCTCTCAACGCCGTCCTCATAGAACCGGTGGAGGACGACCTCGAAGGGATCGAGAGGCTCGTGATCATACCCGCTGGGAGTCTCAACTTCTTGCCCTTCGCGGCGCTCTACGACAAAAACCAGGCGCCTCTCGTTGAACGCTACGCCTTTCTTGAACTGGCCAAGCCCACAGACTTCACAAAGATCGCACAATCTCGTCCGGCCGTCGTCAACAGTGTTACAGCTTTTGCCAACGCCACTCTCGATCTTCCCGCCACAGCCGATGAAGGCAGAGATATCGTCAAGCTCTTTGAGGGTTCCCAACTCTTTGAGGGCCAGGAGGCCAGCAAGAAGAACTTTCTAGAACACGGCAGTGAAGCCCAGGCCCTGCACATCGCAACTCATGGAAGCTGGGACACGCAGAACTCCCTGAACAGCTACCTCCAGTTGGCTGACGGAGAGAGAGTCGCCCAAGAAGAAATTCTAGCCCTAGCGCTCAAGGAGACCGCGCTCGTCACCCTTTCGGCCTGCAACACAGCCCTCGCAAACGAGGCCGACTCCGACTATGTCGCAAGCCTCGCCGAGGCCTTTTGGCTAGCGGGATGCCCCACCGTGGTCGCCTCACTGTGGGCCGTTGAAGATCGCTCCACCAGAATCTTAATGACCGACTTCTACAGCGGCCTGCGCAGCGGAAAAAGCAAGGTTCAAGCGCTGCGCGAAGCACAACTGAAGCTCTACAACAACCCCGACTTCACTCACCCGAACTATTGGTCGGGATTCGTCCTCTTCGGAGACTGGCGCTAGAGCACCGTCAACTGGCGTACTGGCGTTCCCAACCGATCTCTGGCGTCGAGACCTCAGACCAAACGATCTCGCCAAACTCGCGAGGTGTAAAATCGATTTTGAGGTCGTCCAAGAAACTCGATTCAAAAAGCTCTACGGGCTCTCTTGGCTCGCTCCTCGAATTCAAAACCTCGACCCAGGGTGAGACTCTCTGTTTGCGTTGCTTAAGGTAGGTCTTGTACATACTCTCTCGTCCTAATTCTTACCGAGTGTTGCCCCGACCAGGCCATTCTAGCTCCTGCGACGCTCTGCAACTGTGGGGTGGAGCACAAGGTGAACTAGCACACCATCCTTAGGCTGGCCTCAAGGTCACGAGAAAAACGGTCCCCCGCTGCGACGTCTCCTCCAGCGACAACTCGCCTCCGAAACCACGAGCGAACCCCTGGGCGATAGAGAGACCCAAACCCGTTCCCGAGCCGACAGCCTTGGTCGTGAAAAAAGGGTCAAAGATCTTGTCGCGAAGCTCTTGGGGAATACCAGACCCGTTGTCTTGGACCCGCAGAAAAACGCGCTCTCTGTGACATTCGGCACGGACGCTCACCAGGCTAGGACCGGCATCGTGGGCGTTGGCAAGAAGGTTTGCCAGCAACTGCACCAGTTCTGTGGGGTCGGCCAAAACCTGCGGGCAAGCCCCCAAATGAACCTCCAAGGTGGGTCCTGGCTCGGCAAATTTTCGCCCGCAAAACAGCGTCGCATCAGCGACCATATCAGCCAGGTCACAAGGCACTCCACCGCTCGCCGTCTGGCGAGAATACTTGAGCATACGCCCGACGATACCCTGACAGCGATCCACCGATTTTTCTAAGAGCGCAAGGCTCGGTTTGGCGGTGGGACTCGTCACCAGCATCTTGAGCATATGAACATTGGTGACAGCAGCGGCAAGGGGGTTGTTGATCTCGTGAGCGATCCCCGCGGCCATCACCCCGAGAGCCGCCTTTCGCCCCGTTGCCACCAGTTCGGCCTGAGTGAGTTCCAACTCCGTCAAGGTCGCCTGAAGCTGTTGAGAGAGCTCTCTGGTTTTCACGTAGACCACGATAAGCTCCAGGGGCATAACCAGCAGCAGCACAGCCTCTGAGCGGATAGAGAAGAGCGCCATCGTCAGATAGGCGAACAACAGAGTCGCTGGAGCCACCAGTAAGATCTCCTCGAGTTGATGGCGCACCGTCGCTCGAAGGCTCAGCTGAGCAAAGTGCTTCTCACCGTGGGCTTGCAGAAATCCCGCGACCACCACGTAGACCAAACCGGCTCCCAAGAGCCTGACTCGTGGATAGGCGATTCCCACCA
>CAZVVF010000475.1:0-4409 GCA_964630575.1 uncultured Burkholderiales bacterium
GATTGTGGATGAGTACGGTTGGGATGCCGGATTTATGATGCTCTCTGGAATAGCATTGTTGGGAGCTGGCTTTCTTGCCCTCTGCTGGAATGCCGGAGCCGACGAGGAGTAAGAAGCGCCGGTGGGGTTGCTTCGTCCTATTGCTGCTCCTCTTGGGGGCGAGTTGGTTCGTGGGCTTCTTCAACCGAGGCCACCAACAGATCGGTCGAGTTCTCGAACCGGTCGCCAAGCTCACCCACCCCAAAATGGAGGAGGTCAGCGGTCTGGTTGCCAGTGCCCAGTTTGAGAACATCCTCTGGGCCCACAACGACTCCGGAAACGAGCCTCGACTCTTTGCCATCACCACAGACGGTGAGGTCATCGTACCCGAGGAACTCCAAGAACGCCTCTACGTGGCTGAACAGCCCAAGGGGCGAGAGAAGCTCTTCGAAGGCATCGCGGTGGAGGAAGCGACGCTGGTGGACTGGGAGTCCATCGCCAGAAACGAGAATTCGCTCTACATCACGGAGATGGGCAACAACCTCAATGCCAGACGGCACCTCGGGATCTACGAGGTCGCCGAACCCGACCCTCATCAAACCTCCCAGGTCACTCCGACTCGCTTCGCCGAGGTCCAGTACCCCGACCAGAAGCGCTTCCCGCCCTTTTCATCCTGGCACTTCGATTGCGAGGCGGCGTTTTGCCGAGACGGAAAGCTCTATTTTGTGACCAAAAATCGGCCTGCCTTTCGCCTGTTTGTGCAGCAGGACAGTGCCAACCTTTACAGTCTCGACCTAGCCCAACTCAAGAGCGTCAACACCCTCAAGTTGGTGGACAAGATCGACAACCTCGGCGGCTGGGTGACGGCCGCCGACATCAGCCCAGATGGACGCTGGGTCGCGTTGCTTTGCGAGTCTCCCGTGCAGAGTCTATGGCTTTTTGAGACTCCTCAGCAGGGAGACAGACTCTTCACCGACGCGAGTTCCAAGGCTCGCTTGGTTTTCCAAAAGGGTGGTCAACTCGAGTCCTTGGCCTTTGCCAAGTATGAGGGCCAGGACGTTTTGGTCATGATCAATGAGGAGCGAGAGCTCTTTCGAATCACCCTCGATGAATTTGAATTGGTGGAAGACTGAACGTGGAAGACCGCCTCCTCTTTGTCAGCACCGAAGTCTCCCCCCAAAGTCACGCCGACGTGGGCACAGACCACGCGAAGCTGCCTCTCTACTTGCTCAACAACAAACTCTGCCAGCGCGTGATCGCCGTCGAAAAGAGCCCTTCAGCCTATCACGTCGCCAAGCAAGCCCTCTGGGGGCGAGAGGCCGAAGTCCGCCTGGGTGATGGGCTGCGAGTTCTCAAGGCCAACGAGGTCCACAGTGTGAGCCTATGCGGAATGGGCGGGCATCTGATCCAGAAGATACTCTCTCAGGACCCCTCCAAAGTCCCACCCATCGTGATAGCGCAGCCCAATCGAGACAGCCACAAGGTGAGGGAATGGGCTTTGAGATCAGGCTTTCACCTGGTTCGCGAACAGATGGCCACCGGCTTTTCAGTGTATGAGATCCTCACCTTCCACCGGGCCTGCGGCCCGGACAAAGCCTACCTCGACCAACCTCTCGAACTCGCCCTCCACTTTGGACCGAGACTCTTAGCCGAGCGTCACCCTCTGCTGCTCGCCGAACTGAAGCGAAAGAGAAAAACGCTCACCGACCATCCCCTTCATGAGGAGATGAGGCGAGTGAAGTTGGCGATTAATTTTCTCTATTCCAGCTAAAGTCCACATGAGCTTGCTATAATGTTCGAGTGAAAATCAATCGTGGGCTCACCCTCTCAGAGATCGTTGTGGCGCTCGGACTCATGGCCGGACTCTTACTCGTGATCATAGCTCTCTTCACAAAGCTGTTGGTCAACTCCACGAAGAACACCGATCTCACCGCGGCCAATCTTCTCGCTCGCAGCATCTTGGACCAATCCGTTCGTCGTGGTCCCAGCAACAGCGGCCAATTCACCACCCCCGACGATAGCCTGGAACTCTCCACGAACAACAGAGATTCCAAAACGAAATTCAGCTATGAGATTCAGTCTCAACGGATCACCAACACTCATGACTCCTCCTTGGGTCGCCTGTATCAAGTGACAGCAACGGTGTCGTGGTGGGCCGATGAAGTCTCCCAAGAACACAGCAGACAGGGATACGGCCGCTTGAGCACATCGATCAGCCGGACAGTTTATGTCAAAGAGTAGAGCCTTTTCCCTTATGGAATTGGTCGTGGTCATGTCTCTGCTGGGTCTCATCATCGGCGGGGCCTTTCTCATCTTCCGCATGGGGAGTCGGGGGTTCCAGCAAGCGATCGTTAAGACCGGAGCCGTTGGGGACATCCATCGCTTCAGCCGAGTAGCCCACCGAGACATCGGGCTCTCCCACTTCAATTCCGCCGAGGTCGAGAAACGGCAGATCACCGAGGCCGGTGAGACCCTGGAGCGAGATGGGGTAGGAATCTGTGGACTCTCGGATTGGAGCGACGCCTCGAACTTCGGGGGCACCCTGGGATTGCCCAACTGGAACCGCTGGACTCTCTTCTACGCCACCGACGAAGCCAAAGGGCGCCTCATTCGCCTGGAGACCCAACGCGCCAAACCCTCCGGCTCGCTCAATTACTACCCGATAACCCCTATGCCCGGTATCGCGGACCTCATGTCAAACGACCCGATTCAGCTCCCCCAAGCTCTGCGCGTAACCACCCTGTGCCACAACGTGAGAAGCTTCTCTGCGGAACTCGATACCTACAAGCGCATCGTGAAAATGACACTCGTCCTGCACAACAAGACCGGTCGACGAATGACATCACAACAGACCGTCGAAGACTACCTTGAGACAAGAGTTGAAATCTATCCCGTGAACAGCTATCCTGAACTTTAGGAGTCGTTGAATATGAAACGAAATCATGGAATCGCCCTCATCACCGTCTTGATGGTCGCTGGTGTTATGGTGATTCTGCTGGGCAGCTTTGTCCGCCTAAACCAGCATCACTTTGGCATTCTCAACAACGACCTCCACCACGTTGCTGCCGTGCAAGCCGCCAACTCAGCCTTCGAGTATGGACTCTACCAGGTCGAGCGAAACCGAAGCTGGGCTGGGCCACCGTTCCAGGGGGAAGGCGACCCCAGTGTCGAGGGCTTTCTCGACATCACTCTCGTCGAAGGCACTCACACCGTGAAGGGTAAGGTTCTCGAGAGCGGGGCCGAATTCGAGATCGAAGTCCTCAACAACATCGACGGTGCCGCTTCGCGAGACGGAGTCCACAAAGGGCAATGCCGATTCAGAATTAGCGCAAGCCGCGGCGCCTCCACCGTTCACCGCGAGGCGATCCTGAACACCGCCCCCCTGTTCGACGGTGGCGTAATCGCCTCCAAGAACATCAGCATCGACGCCGAAAAGTACCTCGTGTCCAGCAGCGATCCTCTGCGCAATCGCATCCGGGCCAAGCAGCGCATCGACGTTCCAGACTATGCCGACGGATCGCTGCAGTTCAACCCCGCCGCCCAAGCCACCGAAAAAGGGGTCCTATGGGCTCGAAACGGGATTAAATCGGGAGGCAAAGATCTCGACGATATCGAGGTTTCACAGGCTGCCACAGAAAAAACCGGCGGTCAGTTTCTCCCCCACTCCGACACACATTACGACGTCTACGATCTCCAACTCAGTGAGGTCCGCTCCAGCGAACGCAGCGTCAACATTGACTCCGGTGTGTATGTCTTTGACCGCAGAGCCGTCTCCTACACCAACACCAGCGGTGAGAGCGTCGACATTGTCGTGCCGGTCCTCGAGCGCCGAGACTGGGCTCTCGACGACGATGGCAGTGTGAGGGGCGGGGATGTCCGGGAGCTCTGGTACATGACTTCGAATCTTCCTGATGACGCTATCAGCGACTGGGTCGGCCTCTACGGAGACCTACCCGATGAGGGACGCCACGCCGTCACCGGTAACAGTTTCGCTCTCGACAAGCAACCCGGCGCCGATGGAGAGACCTACGTGGAGGTCAACTTCAACTCCCTCGATCCCGTGTACCGAAACACCGAAGGAACAAGCCAACAGAAGCCCCCTTCGATCTCCCTCAACAGTGACGTCAACTTGAGAGTGAACGGAGATTTCGGTATAGCCTCAGCAGACGGCACCTATTTCCCAACCATCCGTTTTGAAGACCCCGAATCGGGGTCCACTGTCGCCGATGAAGGCGGCCGCGCGGTCAGCGGCTCCATCACCACACACTCCAGCAACGGAAAGCCGGGCTCTATCTACATATCTGGGCTCATCGCCGGCAGCGGAAAACTCTTGGCAGAAGGCGATGTCACGGTCAGAAACACTTACGCCAACGTCGCCTCCGACAGCACCAGCGACCTCTCTATCTTCGCTGGTGGCTCGGTCACCCTGC
>CAZVVF010000476.1:0-4404 GCA_964630575.1 uncultured Burkholderiales bacterium
CCAACACTCTTGCTCTCCGGTGCCATCGTGGCGTGCCTGATGGTGAGCCTCCACCGCTTCACTCTTCCGCGACTAGCCTACCATTGGGACCAGAAGAAGCCGTCCTACACTCTAGATGTGCGGGATCAGCTCTTGACAAAGCTCGATAGCTTGAGCCGAAACGAAGAAGGCTTCTTTCGTATCCACATCTCTCAGCCGGAACTCGAACCGAGTACTTTTATGGACTTTAGCAGAAAGCTCGGCGTGCCAGTATCCTTTGACGCTTTCTATCCGGTCACCAACGTTCGTTACGGCAACGCGCGTGGGCAATCACGCGCGGACATCTCGCGATACGGCGTGCGCTTCTATGTGACCGAAACGCCCATGCCTCGCAACGAAGTGTGGAGTCTGGTGGCTCAGGTCGGCCCTTGGTGGGTCTACCGAATCAACGACATCGCCCACGCGGATTGCGTTCGGGTCGTCCGTGGGTCCGGCCAGATCCAAGACCTCAACATCTCAGCCAACGCGATCACATTCTCGGCCTCGGCCGAGTCCCCCGGGGAGATCGGCGTCTACGTGTCGCCCTTTCCCCGCTGGCGACTCACTATCGATGGGCAGCCGAGGACGTGGACCAAGCTGGAGGAACCTGGATATCCCGACAGCGCGATGATCCTACCTCTAGAGAGCGGTGAGTACCGCCTTGTCTTCGAAACGAGTTGGCCGGAATGGTTGGGACTGGTGCTCTCACTCTGGGGGTTCATCCTGGTGATAGCTTGCCTAGGAAGACCTCACGTCCCCGGATTCGAAGCGCTCGCCAAGGGCCTCGCGAAGCGAAGCCAAGAGCCCTCCGAGCCAAAGCTGAACCTCGAAGTTCCAGGCCAGGACTCCAACGGTGAATAACTCCGATCGCCCTCTTCTCTCGGTCGTGCTCCCTTGTCTCGATGAGGCCAGGACTCTGGCTGCTTGTCTGCGGACCGTTCGCCAGACCCTTGAGAGTCTCGACGCTCAAAGCGAGATCATCGTGGTCGACAACGGTAGCCAAGACGGCTCTCAGTCAGTGGCCCTGGCAGAAGGGGCCATCCTTGTAGAAGCTCCCTCAAAGGGCTATGGCAAGGCTCTCAAGCACGGCATAGCGGCTAGCCGAGCCCGTTACATCCTACAGGGCGACTCCGATGGCAGCTACGACTTCACGGCGATACCTCTCTTTCTAGCCGAACTCGAACGCGGATTCGACCTGGTGGTCGGCAACCGCTTCCAAGGAGGCATTCTAGAGGGTGCTATGCCCCCACTGCACAGGTACTTCGGCAACCCCTTGCTCAGCGCTCTCGGTCGACTTCTCTTCACCCGTACCATCGGTGACTTTCACTGCGGAATCCGGGCCTTCAGACGAGAGGCTATCCTGGGGCTCGACTTGCAGTGCGACGGCATGGAGTTTGCTTCTGAGATGATCGCAAAGGCCGCAACCCACGGTCTGTCCTTAACGGAAATCCCGGTCACCTTGTCTCCCGACGGAAGAGACCGACGCCCTCATCTCAACACCTGGCGTGATGGATGGCGACATCTTCGATTCTTGCTGAGCTACGGCTTGCAGCATCACCTGCAGGGCCTGGTCGGGCGGGGTTCCAAGAGTGCCTGAGAGCGGGTCCTTGCCAGTCATCTTCATCGGTGGCGCAGGCCGAAGCGGCAGCACGCTCCTTGGCTCGATCTTAGGTCAGAGCCCCGACTGCTTCGCCGCCGGGGAGGTCACCCATCTGTGGGAACGGGGCCTTCTCAAGGATGAGCTCTGTGGCTGTGGTAGAGCGTTTTCGCGCTGTGAGTTTTGGCAGGAGGTGATTCGAGACGCCTTCGGCTCCCTCACCCTGTCCGAGGTCCGCGAGATCGAGCGAAACCGTCGGCTCTGCTCGGCTCTTGGAACACTCCCTCTCTGGCTCTGTCCGCACCTTCCACGCTCCGGCCTGGTCGAAGCGCTGGGCTTCTACGAACCGCGTTTGCTTCAACTGTATCGCTCTATGGCCAAGATCTCCGGAAAAGCGGTGGTTGTTGATTCCAGCAAGTTTCCTCCAGAGAGCCTTCTTCTGGAGAACAGCCAGGCTATAGAGTTGAAGCTCCTGCACCTGGTGCGCAACTGCAAGGCCGTGGTGAACGCCTGGCTAAAAAAGAAGCGCCGACCCGAGGTCACCCAGAGGGCGGACTTCTTTAGGGTCTATCATCCTCTGGTGACCTGTTCGGCCTGGCTCATCTTCAACACGATCTTCACCGACCAGTCCCAGAGACTCTCAAACCGAGCCACCGCGCTGCGCTACGAAGACCTCATCGAAAGCCCCCAGAGAGTGATCCGAGACCTGGCCCAAAGCCTGGCCTTTCGGGAGCCCGAGGAACTCTGGATCGACGACAAGGTCCTGGCTCCCCTCTCCAACCACATGGTCAGCGGAAACCCCAGCCGATTGAATCAGAGCGCCATTCCACTGGTCCTTGACCGGGAGTGGGAAAACTCTCTGCCTTGGCGCTACCGTCTGCTGGTCGAGGTGTTAGCCGGACGAGTTCAGAAGCGCTATGGGTACTAAAGCGCTGACAAAGGGGCCGATCAAGGCCGTGTCGCTGACTCTGCTGGGCCTGGCCATCGCGGCTGTGGAGTTCGCCTACAACGGGTTGGGAGAACTCGCCTACAATGTGGCTGGATTTGGAACCGAGTATGGAAACACCGCCGCCAGCCTTGTCCGAGGGGAGGGCTACGCCAATCCCTTCGGTTTTCCCAGCGGCCCCTCGGCCTGGATGCCACCTGGAATCGTCCTGATCTACGCTTTGGTGTTTCAAATTTTCGGCATAAAAACGTACGCGGCCGGCTTGGCCTTGCTCACCCTCCGCGCCGCGGTCCTAACGGCTGCGGTATGGGCCCTCAGCGAAGCTGCGACCCTCCTGCGAAAGCACGCGGGCCGACCCCTGGCCGTCATCCCACTGTCAGCCCTTGCCATGTTCGGCCATTTTCACTGGCTATCCCAAAGGTGCACCGATCAATTTGTGATCATTCTGGCCTCGGCCTTGACTGTTCTGTGCCTGGTCCAGATTCGGCACAGAACCCCTCGACGATGGCACCTCGTCTTGGCCTTCTCGCTTCCCCTCACCGCTCCGTCGATCGGACTGGGTCTTGGGCTTGTTCTCTTGTGGCAGAGCTTCAAAGGTTCGCGAGCGGCTCAGGCTTTGCTCTTGACGACCCTACTTTCCATTGCTTTTTGGTCGGCACGCAACGTCGCGACCATGGGCTCACCCTTTCTCATAAAATCCAACGCTGGATTCGAGTTCTTCCTCTCCAACGAATGCTCACGCTCCGGTTTGATGAGTTCTGAGATTCTCTTCCACCACCACCCTCTGCAGCCCCAAAACCCCTCTTCAGAGGAGATCAAAGCCCTGGGCGAAGCCGAGTTCTGCCGACTCTATCGACACAGAGCCATCGCCTACACCAAGGAGCACCCCAGAGAGGTTTTATCCAAGGTCTTCCAACGCGCCGTCAACGCCTTCGTCTTCTGTCGATTCGGCAAGGCCCAAAGCACTGGCCAACGGATTCGGGGACTGCTCTACGCCTCGCTCCCAGTGGGGCTTCTGCTGATCGGCCTGCTGAGGGGAGGATGGCGCATCCCCAGTTTTCGCCAGGCCATGGTCCTGTATATCGCCTATTTTCTCCCCTATATACTCATCAGTAACTATGAACGCTACCAACTCGGGGCTATCGGCTTGCAGGTCTGGGTCGTATGGCTCACCACCTTTTCGGGCCTCCTTGAGAGAGAGCCATCACAGGGTTGAACTCGCCCACGACGAAGAGAACGTTGTGGCAGAGGAGAAAACGATAGAGCGACCATCACCGGTTGAGCCGACAGGATTCTCCCTGCATCTGAAGCTCCTCCTCGCTGCCCTGGCCTTGATACTCCTGAGCCTAGCAGGCACACGGTTCTGGTGGATGCACCATCCCGTGCTGACCGTGTACCTGGGGCCCGAGATCGCTCAGCGTCTCGACAAGCGAGCCTACAGGATGCCCCTCAACGAGGCCGGTGTCCGGCGAATACGATTCCTCGACGGGTTGGCCTCCAAAGACATGCTGGGTCCTCAACCCGACGGAGTGGCTATCGCCCTGGTCCTTTCTCAAGAGCGAAACCCCGAACTCGATGAGGAGATGCTCTCCCGAGGACTGACAGGTCCCGGCTACACAGACGGCTACACCTGCTATGTCTACGAACCCGATATCAAGCTCTTTCTAAAAAAACACCGTTCGAAGATCCAAGCCAGCGGTATCCAAGATTGGCCCGAAGTCGAACGACGCATGATCACGAACACCTCGGCCCACGAGACCTGGCACGCCGTTTGTCAGAGCACCTCTCACAATCCCAAGGATGCCGACTCCCTGATGTACATGGACCCGGGCCGTTCGCCGCT
>CAZVVF010000477.1:0-4403 GCA_964630575.1 uncultured Burkholderiales bacterium
TGACCCCGGCTTCTACAAGCTTGCTTCGCAGTTCGCTATCAACGGCGAGGCTGGGTGCCTCTTCAACGATCTTCTGGTAGCGGCGTTGGAGAGAGCATTCCCGCTCTCCGAAACAGATGGCGTTTCCGTGTTTGTCGCCAAAGATCTGGACTTCGATGTGTCGAGGGTTCTCAATGAATCGCTCTAGAAAGATTCGGTCGTCGCCAAAAGCTTTGAGGGCTTCGCTCTTGGCGCGTTGTACGGCCTCATCCAGCTCCTCGATCTCTCGTACCAGGCGCATCCCTTTACCGCCTCCGCCCGCGGCTGCTTTGACCAAGAGCGGAAAGCCTACCGAAACAGCGCCTGCGTGAACCTCATCGCAAGGTCCGCTCCAGCTCGGAACCATAGGCAGCCCAGCTGAGGCCATAAAATCCTTGGCGACCAATTTGTCCCCCATCTTGGTGATGGCGTCGGGATTCGGCCCGATGAACTCCAGACCAGCGGACTGGCATTGGCGACAAAAATCAGCATTTTCGGAGAGGAAGCCGTAGCCTGGGTGGAGAGCTTGGCATCCCTGTTCGAGGGCCAGTTCGATAAGGGCGGGGCCGTCCAGGTAACTCTCCACCGCAACGGCCACGTCCACGGACTCGGTGTGGTAGCTTCCCGCATCGGGTGCCGTGAAAGGGGCCACGGAACGGATACCTAGGCTCCTCAGGGTAGAGGCGATCCTGACTGCGATCTCTCCCCGGTTTGCTATAAATACGGATTGGAAAGGCTTTATCATGACTCTTTACATCCTGAACACACCGTGGGTCTTGCTGCCGAACGGTGCGTTGAGTGTTGATGCCAGTGCCAATCCGAGAACTTGGCGGGATTGAGCTGGGTCTATGACGCCGTCGTCCCACAATCTGGCGGTGCTGTAGTAGGGATTTCCCTCGTTTTCGTATTTTTCAATGATGGGTGCGGTGATGGCTAGCCGTTCTTCCTCGGTCAATGCTGGCTGTTGGGACTTGCTGCGCTTTTCTTCTTCCACGGTGGCGAGCACGCCGGCGGCTTGCTCGCCTCCCATCACGGAGATGCGGCTGTTCGGCCAGGTGAAGAGAAAGCGGGGAGAGTAAGCCCGCCCGCACATTCCGTAATTACCAGCGCCGAATGAGCCGCCTACGATGAGGGTTAACTTGGGAACCTGAGCGTTGGCAACGGCCATGACCATTTTGGCACCGTGTTTGGCGATCCCCTCGGCCTCGTACTGCCTTCCCACCATAAATCCGGTGATGTTCTGTATAAAGAGAAGCGGGATGCCTCGCTGGCTGCAGAGTTCCACGAAGTGGGTGGCCTTCATGGATGACTCCGAGAAGAGAACTCCATTGTTGGCAACGATACCAACCGGTATTCCATAGAGATGGGCAAAGCCGGTGACCAGGGTTGTTCCGTAGTTGGCTTTGAACTCTTGGAATTCGGAACCATCTGTGATCCGTGCTATCACTTCACGAATGTCGAACGGCTTTCTGGGGTCGGCAGGGACGACTCCATAGAGTTCCTGGCCGTTGTGGACCGGTTCTAGATTGGGCCGAAGGGCCAAGGGTTGTTTAAAGTGGCGATTGAGGTTGCAGACGATGTCTCGACAGATGAGTAGAGCGTCGCGATCGTCTTGAGCGTAGTGGTCGGCCACTCCCGATTCGCGGGTGTGAAGATCGGCGCCACCGAGGTCCTCGGCGGTGACCTCTTCGCCAGTGGCTGCTTTGACCAGAGGGGGACCAGCCAAAAAGATGGTTCCTTGCTGTCTGACGATGACCGTCTCATCTGACATCGCGGGCACATAGGCACCTCCTGCGGTGCACGAGCCCATAACGCAGGCTATCTGGGGAATGCCCGCAGCCGACATTTGGGCCTGGTTGTAGAAGATGCGACCGAAGTGTTCCTTGTCTGGAAAGACATCGGCCTGAAGCGGAAGGAAAGCGCCTCCAGAGTCCACCAAATAAACGCAAGGTAAGTGGTTCTCTCGTGCTATTTCCTGGGCACGCAGGTGCTTTTTCACCGTCATTGGGAAGTAGGTTCCGCCTTTGACGGTGGCGTCGTTGGCCACGATCATACATTCGGTTCCCGAAATGGACCCAATCCCGGTGACGATACCAGCCCCTGGGGAGGCGTCTCCGTACATTCCGTAGGCCGCGAGTTCTGAGAGTTCGAGGAAGGGAGTGTCCTCATCGGTGAGCAGATCGATCCGGTCTCTCACGAGTAGCTTGCCTCGGTCGGTGTGCTTTTTGCGGGAGCGTTCGCTGCCGCCGAGGGCGGCTTTGGTCTTGCGCTGGCGCATCTCGTGAACGAGTGCCTCCATGGCGGCTTGGTTTTGCTGAAATTCGGCGTTGTTCGGTTGGATATTGGTGCCGAGAACTGGCATGTGGACGTCCTCTGGTGCGATATTTAGGGCCGGTTTCGAAGATGGCTTGGAGAGGACCTGGTTCAGGCATGAAAAAGGCCGCCCTATTCAAGGGCGGCCGTAAAGTTCGTTTGTAGTATTAGGCTGCGAGGTTGTTTTGGCAGGTCTCTCTGATCTCGTCCATCACGAGTTCAACTGATCCCCGCTCCAGTGCGAAGAAGAGTTCTTCCGCTAGGATTTCGATGGCGCGGGCCAATTGGGTTCGGTCGCTGTTGGAAAGGTCTCCACCGCGCTTTTTCTTGAGCTGAGTGAGGCCTTTGATGAGGTCGCACAACTCCTTCGGATCTCCGCTCGTCAAGCGCTCGTGGTTGTTGCGGTTGCGCTGTTTCCAGTTCTGTGAAAGGGTGGCCGTGCTGGTGGCTAAGTATTCGAGGACTTCTTTCGCTTCCTCTTCATCGAGAATCTCGCGTATTTGAGCTTCCAGATTCTTTCGTCCAACCGTCAGCTTGAGGTCGTCTCGGTTGAAATACATGGTGACAAAAACGGCTTTGGAGCCTAAAATTTCTTTTTCTTCAATCGCCTTGATGGTCCCAACTCCGTGGGTCGAATGTGATACAGTATCGCCTTGCTTAAACAGTGTGTGTTCTCCTTAATATGTCGTCGTTTATATGTAAACTATATCACAAAAACGAGACTATTGCAAAAGAGATCTCATGATGATATAATCCCGAATTTTTTTGCAAACTTCCTGGATGGTAGGGGGCGACTCTCTAGAGGCTGTGGCATGAAGAAAGCCGCCCCCCTCTCCGTCGGAGAGGGGGGCGGCCCCACAGAGTGCGGTATGCTGTCGGTGACTATCCGTGCTCGCTGGCCGCTGGAATTTCGATCATGGGTTGATCGGTAAAGGGGCAGCTGAGGCCTGGTTGCCAGGTTTTGACATCGGGATAGGCCGGGCTTTGATAGAGCTTGGCACGGGGGATTCCATTGGCGCTCGTCACCCAACCAGTCTTGACCTCAAAACCGGTGTCAGTTCTCTGAACGAAGAACTCGACGCTGACGTTGGAAGGAATGGTGCTCTCACCCAGTGTTCCCTCAAAGCCTGCAACGACTGAGTACAGTCCGTCCGAGAGTTCAAAAACAGCCGGTGCTTGGGCCAGTTCGAGGTTCCAAACTTGGTTTTCAAAAGCCGCATCGGTGATCTGGAACTGCTCCTCGATGGAACGGGCCGCGACGTAATTCGATACCTCGGTGAGGAGTTGTTGTTCGGACGACTGCTCCGCTGGCAGTGGGGCGGCAGCGGCAAGGCCGTCGGAGGTGATGGCATCGGCGACGGGGCCACCGGTGGAATAGGTTGGGGCGGGCTGATAACTGGCGTCATCACCGTAGAAATACGGCTGGTTGTAGCCCACGCTGGCGTAGTCGTAGTACGAGTAGGGCCGACTCAAGAAGAAGCCAAGGCTGAGAAACGGAATGGCACAGCTCGAGTAGTAACTTCTACGGTAGCGGCGTCGAGCGGAATAGTTTGTGTAGATCGCCGGGTTGTAGTAGTTCGTATAGATGGGGGCGCAGCCGGGACGATTGTAGTTGTAATTGTAGTTGTAGTTGTTGCCCACGTAAGGTTGGCTAATGTTGACGTTGGCGGTCTGGTTGACGTTGATGTTTTGATTGACGTTGAGATTTCGGTAGGCTGCTTGATTCTGTCCTCCGGGACGTCTCACGAGAGAGCTCGAAGTATTCTGCTGGGCTCTGTTGCCACGTCGTCCCTGTTGGCTGGCTATGCCAGGGTGTTGGGGATTGGTGTAGCCAGCCATGCCTTGTCGCGTACCGTTTCGGTTTCCAGGGGTTTGTCTGACTCTCTGGCTTCGGGCTACGCCGTTGTTGTTGCCCGACCGGTGGACGTTCTGGCGCCCGGGGCGAGTCATCGCCTGATTCTGCTGAGTTCTACTGCTGTTGCCGCGGGTCATGCGCTGCTGATTCTGCTGAGTTCTGCTGCTGTTGCCGCGGGTCATGCGCTGCTGATTCTGCTGAGTTCTGCTGCTGTTGC
>CAZVVF010000478.1:0-4402 GCA_964630575.1 uncultured Burkholderiales bacterium
AAACTCGGGTTCATCCGCCAACCTGCTTGCCTTCATGGCGCTCACATCGCCGAACGAATTCCACTCTGCTAGCTGCCGGCTCCAGATGGCGCGCCAACTCCAACAGTCGTATGGCAAAGAGTTCGTCTTTTGTCGATAGACCAGCCAAGACCCGTCAGTTCTCCCTCGAACCGGCCTGAGCCTGTTCGCCCTCGACACGTCAGCTCCGATGATAGCCGTCTAAATGAAAAGACTCGATGGCCGGTGCGCGCGTATTGGGCCGAAATCGTTTCACCGGCCACCCCATTGGCAGCACACACACCGGCGTCAGATTCCAGGGAAGACCCAATATTCTCTTCAGCTTCCAGCAGTTCCACAGCGGGACCGTGGTGAGCGTCGTGCCCAATCCCGCCGCCCTCGCCGCTAGCATCAGGTTTTGTACGGCTGGGTAGATCGAACCAAACAGGCTCGAAGTGTAGAGCAAAGGCCCACAAACCGGCCACCCCCACACACAAGGGACACAGACCACAGGTGTCTCATCGAACTGCTCGGCCTGTGCCAGAAAGCCACGGATCATCTTGGACCCTCGGTCTTTCAAGAACGGTTTTACCAGGTTGACAACACGACGATTGAGGCGCCCCACCTCAGCGACCTTGCCGCGATCCTTGAGGAAGATGAACTCCCATTTCTGCTGGTTCTTTCCACTCGGAGCTCGAATGGCCAAATCCACCAGGTGAAGCAGAAGCTCATCGTCCACGGGATCGGGCAACAAATGCCGCATCGCGAGTTGAGTTCTCATGACCTCTTCAATCGGATTGTCGAAGTAATATTCCATGCTGTCTCTTTCTCGGTTGGGCCACAATGTCATACAACCCCTTGGCACGGGGAAATCGTCAAAGGGCCGGGAATGAAGTACCCCTATGAAATTCTTGCCACTCGCGATCCTCTGTTGCATCACCATACTCCTGACGCCTGCCCAAGCCTACCCCGATGGCAACGAGAGAGCCGTTCTGCTCCAAGGGACCAGAAATACCAGGGAACTCGGTGGCCTGCCAGTGACTGGGGGAACCTTTCGCGAGGGCATGGTCTACCGCTCAGGAGCCCTGTGCTTTGCCAGTGTGAGCGACGCACAGAAGCTCTCAGGTCTGGGGATTCGAACTGTTGTGGAACTCAGGCTGCCCAGCGAGATCGAAAAGGATGGTCCCGACAAGCCTTACCTCCTGGAAAAGATTCCCAACACGCTGCACTGGGCTATGGGCAACAGTCACGGCCTTGGCAAACAAGCCTACCAGTCCTACATGTTGGAGAATCGCCCACTGTTTCGAGATTTCTTCAGCTTAATGGCAAAGGAAGAGAGCTACCCGGTCCTCTATCACTGTTCTGCGGGCAAAGACCGAACGGGAATCCTCACCGCCCTTCTCCTGGAGTCGCTGGGAACACCGAGAGAGGTCATTATGGATGACTACATTCACAGTCGCCGCATCACGGAAAAACTCAAAGTTCAGGAGGACTGGATTCAGGTCGTTTTTGATGAGGTCGATGAAGCGGGGGGAATCGATAGCTACCTCGACGGCATCGGGGTGTCGGCCCTTCAGCGCCAGGCCATTCGCAACACCTTAGTCGTCGAGGAAGAGTCCTCAGAGAAGCAGCCATAAGAGGTCCGAGCCCTACCCATGAGAAAATCAGTCAGCATGCCCTCTCGAGTTGCCCCCTTGCTCTGTGTGTTGACACTCCTTCTCTCCTTCTCACTAGCAAAAGCTGAAGATTTGTGGGTGCGCAACCAACCATTCACGGGAGTGGTGAGAGGTTCCGGCAACGCTATGCTCGTTGAGATGGAGCCCTTCTTTGAGCTTTTTGATTTCGAAACCGAAGACCAGGGCGATATCGTCGTGGTCGGCGGCTTCCCTATCCCTGTCGAGCGCAGTGGAACAATGCGTTTGGTTCCGCTCCGGGACGTGGTCGATGCCGCTGGCCTAAAACTCTCTAAGAACCCTGCCCTTGGAACCGTCGATGTGCGCGCCGCCGATGCCGGAACCGGGGACCGGGGAAACTGGAACGTCAAGCCTGAAGACGATGAGAGCAGCAAGGGGACGGCGACAACCCTCGAGGGGCAGACCTTTAAGCTCACCGTCCCCAGCCATCTCTCCGTCCTGGCTGAGGCCGAGTACCTCAAAGCGGAAAGCGCGAACGCAAAAATCAAGGTTCTCAATGACCCTACCGATGAGAGCAAGAGAAACAAAACCGCATTCCTGGTTTCCACCTCCAAGGGACCTCAGCTAGGGCTTTTGACTTTTGCCCTGATAAGGGGTAAGGACAGCGATTTTACTCCAGCAAACGAAGAGCCTTTTCTAAACACCTTGCTCGACGGGATCGTCAACCGGGGTGGAACGCTGATCGGAAAGATGAAGAGCAGCAACCTCAGCGGAAGAAGATTCTTCAGCTTTCAATACCTGGCCACCGACCAAGCCGATCTCGTTTCCACCAATGAAGTCTACGTCCATTTCAGCCCCGAGGACAAAGTCGCCTATCTCATTCTACTGTCCGGCCCGAAGCACCAGTTCAATCGAGTTGCCCCCCAATTGCGGCTCGTCGTTCGAAATCTAAGATTCAAATAGGTCAATGGCCCCAATGGACCCGCCAGCACTCGTGATAGCCTAGCGATATGAAGTCCTCTCCTAGCAAACCGAGCCTAGACAGAGTGGTCCATCTGGCCGCGGACGGGGAACTGTCCGAGGGCCACTATGCCAAAATTCTCTCTTGGCTGAGTTCCAATCCAACCCCAGGAGAATGGAATCGAACGCTTCGCCTCTGGAGCTTGATCTTAGGATTTGCGCTCCTAGTCGCAGGCGTCATCTACTTTGGCGCCTACAACTGGAACGCTCTGAGTCGTTTTCAAAAACTAGGACTCTTAGAACTGGTGTTGAGCGGGCTCTTTTTGGGAACTCTCTCGCGGGGGTTGGACAGCACAGAGGGCAAGGTTCTCCTCGTCTGCGCCTCCACCGTCGTAGGCGGTCTGCTGGCTGTCTTTGGGCAGGCCTACCAAACCGGGGCAGACGCCTACTCTCTGTTCCTCGGATGGTCCGCGCTGATCCTCTGCTGGTGCTGCGTCGGGCGCTCCAATGTCCTCTGGATTCTGGAGTTTGTCCTCATCAACACCAGCCTAACGCTGTACTGGAAACAAGCCATGGAGTTCGACACTCCGTACGCGCTCTCTCTCCCCTTTCTGGTCTTGAATCTCACCTTTGCTGCCCTCTGGCGATGGCAAAAAGGCAAGAGCGACTGGATGGGCTCATACGTCACGGAACTGCTACTGGCGACAGCCCTCACACCCGTTACCCTCACGAGCTTTGCCGCGATTCTGTTCGACCACAGTGAGATTCCCTACAGTCTCATTCCACAGCTGCTCAGCCTCGTCATCCTGAACAAAATTCGGAGCCGGAGCTTAGCCACGCGAGCCATCCTCTCGGCCAGCCTACTGGGCTTGGGAACAGCCACGCTCTGCCACTTTTTTATGGACTTTGACCTGATCGGCATCCTTCTCGTAGGCCTAGGAGTCCTGGCCGAACTAGCGGTCCTTGCCAAATGGCTCAACTCGCTCCACCAAAGCCTCAAGGCCGAGTCGCCAGCACCAGCGGCGACCCCTAGCGAGGCCTCCACCACGGAGTTCCGCGACGCCCGAGAGGTCGCCGACCGCTTCGACATGCCGTTGGACCGAGCCGTGGCCCTCTACGAAGCCGACTCAGAGATGCCATGGTATGTGCAATTGGTCATCGGCTTTGGGGCCTGGCTTGCCTCTCTCTTCGTGATCCTCTTCTCTCTCATTTGGGTCACAGAATCTGACTTTCTCCTCGTTGCTTTCGGACTCATCCTGTATGTTGCGAGCCTCGCCACAAGAGCGCGCACGCGTTCCATCTTCACCGTGCAAGCCTCGCTCGTCTCGCACATCAGCGGTCTTGCGATCCTAGTGTTCGGCATCGACGACAGCTTCGGTCTCAGCGACGCCACAACAGCATTCATCGCCGCTCTGCTATGCCTGGTCAGCACCCTGCAATACAGAGACCAACTCGGCCGCCTCTTGGCCTCAGGCTCGTTTCTTGGGTGCGCTCTCACGACGGCCGTAGAACTCGCCCAAGACCTGGGAGCAAGCGTTTGGCTGCTGGCTTGTGCGCTAGCCTTCACCTGGGTGAGCCTCCACTACGAGAGCTACCTGAAAAGCTCTTGGAAAGAGACCTTTCTACCTGCCTATCGAGGCTTCGCCGTAGCCTTTCTTCTCGGCGCCTTGCATCCCATCGTGGGCCATTGGGATTTCACCCTCAAAGCTCTTTTCGCCGTAGGACTGACCCTCGCAACGCTGTGGACCTGCTGGAAGTTGGGGCAACCGCCTGCAGCCCTCCTTGGCCTGAGCGTTTTCGCCATCCTGACA
>CAZVVF010000479.1:0-4400 GCA_964630575.1 uncultured Burkholderiales bacterium
GAGGTGATGGAGACCGAGCGCCCCTTCGCCAGCCACACTGATGATTCCCCAGAGTGCTGCTATCAGCATCACGATAAGAACCTTCGGGTCCATGCCCGAGAAATAACCGATGACTGGGGCCACAATAAAAAACGACGATATAGCTATTCGGAGAAAAGTCATCCCTGGTCTTTCTCACGCCCTCAACCACATCCCTTGAGGTAAAGCGTTTTGCTTGCCACTTCCACGATTTTTTTTTCTTCAATCGCGTTCAGTGCGACTTCTGACGCTCCGAAACATAGGCCAGAGCCTGACGGATATTGAGTTTGCGGCTACCAGGACCGATGCGAACGTAGTAGGACTCATCCTGACCCTGAGAAAGAAAAACGGGCTCGCTTGCCGCCTTGCACTCTATCGCTAACACGCGACCCCCAGCGAACTCCTCCAAGGAGTAGCGGATCAGCGACGCGTGCTCAAGCCCGATGTGTTGTTGAATCTTATTGTTCACGTGGAGCAGGTACTTGTCTTCGTTCTCAAAGCCGTCCTTTTCGTAGCCAACAAGGCCACCCTCATCGTCCACGCCAACCAAGAGAACACCGCCCTCACTGTTGAGAAAAGCCACGACAGTCTTCAACCAGGCCACTTCCACACCCCGGTTCGGTTGGTCCGTCTTGAGACACCAGCGCAGAGTCGATTTGAACTCGAGCTTTTCGCTCTCACCCTGGTTGACGAGATCTTGTACCCAATCTCCACGCCCGGTTCCGTCTTTGCCAGCGTTCGAGCCACCGATCAGCAGGGCTCGATTCTCCTCTAAGAGCCTTTGACGCTCCCGGTGAACCTGGAGGTGGCGCTCCACGCGCAAGACCACTTCCTCGATCTCAAAAGGTTTCGTGATGTAGTCCACCGCGCCCAATGAGAGTCCCTTGATCCTCTGCTTAGGGTCTTGCAAAGCAGAAAGAAAAATGATGGAGATATCACGAGTCTGCGGGTCCGACTGCAACTGCTGACAGACCTCGTAGCCATCCAAGTCGGGCATTTGAATGTCCAACAAAATGACTTGAGGATGAGACGCTCGCGCTGCCTTCAAGGCATCCACCCCGCACTTGGCAACGAGCAATTTATAGTTGTGCTCCTTGAGTGCCCCTCGCAAGATACGAAGATTTATCGGTTCATCATCCACCAGGAGCAGAACAGGTTGTTCGTTGTCCATCACGCCTCCAATGCGACCTAGCTACAAACCCGTGCGAAAGTCGCCAGAAATTTACTCTACGGCTTTTTGCATCTTATCGAGGTAACGGTCGAGCTCTTCCATCGTTTGGAAGATCGACTCCGACGGCAGGGCTTTGACAATATCGAAGACCTTCTTAACCGATGGCTTGGGATTGACCAAAACAAGCCGAGCTTTACCCGCTGAGGCTCGCTTTTTGGCCTTGAAGAGCACTCGAATTCCAGCGCTGCTTATGTAGTCGAGACTAGAGAGGTCGATCACTTGCGTGGGATGAGTCTTCAAGTCTATCGCGTTCAGTTTGGCTTCCAGCCCGGGTGCTGTGGTGGTATCGAGACGGCCGTTTAACTCTACTCGGCACAACCCGTCCTCATTCTTCAATACTTCGACTGTCAATGACATCTCAAAACCCCTTTCTCGAATCGCTGCGGTTCGGCAGTCGCGCCTATTTCTCCCGCTTTGCTACCGTCAGCCGGAGCACGTTTTGTTCCGACTCAAATCGATAATCGACCTGTTCGCACAACTCCACAACGAGAGGAATACCCCAGCCACCGACTTTACCTTCAGGCCGTTCATCGGCCTCCAGTGGATTGTAGGCGATCCCACAATCGCGAAACTCCAGAGCGTAATGATCCTGTTGGTCGTCAAAAAGAAACTGAATCTCGGCCTCTGTGTTGGGCTCGAATCCATGAGAGATGATATTCACGAGGACCTCCTCGGCAATCAGGCACATCTCATCGATCAACTCCTGCACACAGCCAGAGCCTTCCAGCAGAGTTGTCAGTTCCGAGTGAACTCTCACGATCTCGTCGAGCCGATTGGCAATGGAAAACTCCACCCTCATGAGTTCGTCCTCAGAACCATCAGTGTCATATCGTCAAACTGCTCCGTTTCACCCACAAATAGACTCAAAGCTGCGGTCACCTTCTCTACCAACCCTTCGACTGAGGAGTTGGACTGCGCCACCACCTCCGAGAGTCGCTCCTCGCCAAAACTCTGCTCCACGGCGTTGAGAGCATCCGTGATACCATCGCTGTACAGAATGAGCGTCTCGTCCTGGCCCAGCGACATCCGGTACACTGGGAACTCGGCGTCATCCACGAGACCCATGGCGGGTCCCCCCTCGAAGCGCAGGTATCGGGCTTCTTCGCCCAACAGAAGCGGCGCTTCGTGGCCGGCGCTGGAAAGCACCAGGTCTCCGCTCTTGGGATCCAAGAGCCCCAGCGCCAGCGTGACAAACATACAGGCGTCGTTTCGAGGGCAAAGGGCATTGTTGACAGCGCTGAGCAATTCTCCAGGGTCGGTAGCCTGATCGGCCAGAGCCCGAATCAAGGTCAGAACCTGAACCATAAAAAGTGCCGCCGGCACGCCTTTGTCCGAAACATCTCCAACGCAGAACAGAAACTGGCCCGACTCCAAAGTCATGTAGTCAAAGAGGTCGCCTCCCACGGCTCGCGCCGGTTGCAGATAGGTGGCCATTTGGCATTCGTCGGGGCTCCAGGCCGGCAGCATGGAGAGCTGGAGTTGCGTGGCCACTGCCAGATCGCTCTCCAACTTTTGCTGGGTCGCTCTGGAGGCGAGCAACTCCTCGGTGCGACGCTCCACCAACTCCTGCAGGTTGTCGCGATGCCTCTTCAGCTCGAGTTGATTGTTGACTCGGGCCTTAATGAGCTCAGGCTGAAAGGGCTTTGTGACATAGTCCACCGCGCCGAGAGCCAGACCCCGTTGCTCATCACCGGATTCACTCATCGCGGTCACAAAGATCACTGGGATGTCTTGGGTCGCCGGGTCCTCCTTGAGTCTCTCACAAACCTCGTAGCCGTTCATTCCAGGCATCATGACGTCCAAAAGAATGAGGTCTGGATGCGGTTCACGGTTGGCCAACTGGAGAGCTTGGAGACCACTGGTCGCTGCCAAAAGCTTGCAGCTCCCCTTGAGCGTTTCGCGCAAAAGGTGGAGGTTCTGGGGAACGTCGTCTACGATAAGAACTCTGCTTTGCGGTCCGCTCATGGTTGTTGCATCCGGAGTTTTTCTAGAATTTCCTCTACTATCTCTGCGGCCTCATCGAAGGCAAAGTTCTCCAAATAGCCCTTGACCCGCGCCGCTTCCTGACCGAAACCGTAGTCTTGCAGAGCACCCCTGATCGGCTCCAAGAGTTCTTCGCAAAAGGCATCGTTTTCGGCCAGAGCCGAGCGAATCTCGCTGACGGCCTCCAGCAGAGCATCGACGTCCAAGCGGAGCTGAGGCTTGCTCTCTGGCACCTCCAACTCAAGACCCTGCAACTCTGTCACAGCCAGTCGAATCTGCTCGGCGAGTTCCGTCAACAGAGGCTCCGTTCCCGGAATCCCTTGGCGAGCCTGTTCCTCCAGAGCCTTGGCGGTTTCGAACACACCGCGCGCCCCAAGATTTCCGGCCACTCCTTTGATCGAGTGCGCACGAGCCACGATGGCATCGCGGTCACCCTTTAGCTCAGAGAGTTCTTTGCCAATGGCTCCGTAGTCGTCCCGAAAAAGGGTGAGCAGCTTGAAATAGAGGTCCGGGTTCCGATTCACCCTTTGAAAGCCATCCTCCACGTCGAAGTACTGCAACACCGGCAAGACCGGCTCAGCGACCTCAGCCCTTTCCACCACCTCTTCTGCTCCGAGCCAGTTGGCCAAGGTTCGGCTCAAAAGATCGGGATCGATAGGCTTGGAGACGTGGTCCGACATCCCCGCCTTCAGGCAGCGCTCGCGATCGCCGGCTAGGGCATGAGCGGTCATCGCGATAATGGGGACCTCAGCGAAGCGTTGCTGTTCGCGTATCAGGCGGGTCGCCTCAAAGCCATCCATAACAGGCATCTGAAGGTCCATGAGGATGACCTTAAACGGGTTGCCCTCAAGCGAGTTGAGAATGTCCAGAGCCGCCTGCCCATTCTCTGCAACAGTCACTCGAAGGTTCAAATTCGAGAGGAGCTCCGTCGCCACTTGCTGATTGATCTCATTGTCCTCCACCAGCAGCACCTGGCCACCGTCAAAGCGGTACTGGACATTCGATTTTGCCGCCGAGAGACTGCTGGTCTTTTCCTCTCGGCCTAGAGTCGAGGCCAATGTATCAAAGAGCAGCGACGCGGTGATGGGCTTGGTCAAAAACGCATCCACGGCAACAGGGCCCGAGCGACTGGTCACTTCTTCGCGAGCATAATTGGTAACCATGAAAA
>CAZVVF010000480.1:0-4394 GCA_964630575.1 uncultured Burkholderiales bacterium
TGCGAGCGGGTCGCCTCAGCGCTCAGGAAGTGGAGTCGACGGTGGCGCTTCCAGTCCGGCCTGTCGAGGCGCTGTTCGGGCGCAAGGCTGTCAGAGTGGCAGAGGAGCACAGGCCGGCGAAAGTGCTTGCCGTGGCATCAGGAGGGGCCGTGGGGGGAGCTATCGGTTCCTTGGTCGGCCCCTATTTGGGAGTGATCGGTGGCTATCATCTGGCCGGCGGACTCGGTGGCTCGGTGGGCCTGGTGGCCGGTGGAATGTTGGGCTTTCTGGGCGGCTCTGAACTCGGTGGGCGGGTGGCTGGCCGCTTCGCTGGGCTAGGCTAGAGGTCGCTCGAGAGCCGCTGGGATGGCCGGCTTTGTAGCCGGGTAGGCGTTGTTTTTCGCAAATCTCTCGATACGAGATGAGGATCTGCTGGAGCTTTGAATATCATGTGGAGATGCTAAGATTATTGGCCTCGGGAGCAGCTCCTCGCTGGAGAGCGATTGGGATCGTGAAGGTGCGGCTGTTGAAGACTTCGTCGAGTAAAGGAAAGCAATCATGAATGATATCGTTCGAGGCTCCGAAGGACTTTTGAACGCTTGGGTTCAGGACCCCAATGTGGTCAAAGTCATCGTCCTGATGGTGGGATTGCTCTTGCTGCGCTTTGTAACATCGTTTCTCAAGCGAGTGGCGACGAGGCGCATCGATCGTCCCGAGTCGGTGCATATGGTCAAGAGGCTGATCTCAATGGGAGCGTACATCCTAGCTTTCCTCCTCTTGACCTCGGTCTTCGGCGACAAGCTCGGGGGGTTGAGCGTTGCCTTTGGTGTTGCTGGCGCGGGGATCGCTTTCGCCCTGCAGGAGGTTATCGTCAGTGTGGCCGGATGGGTCGCACTGTCTTTGGGGAATTTCTACAAGCTAGGGGATAGAATAAAGCTCGGCGGGATCAAGGGGGACGTCATCGATATAGGTGTCTTGCGAACGACCCTGATGGAACTCGGAGATTGGGTTCAGGGTGACCTCTACAACGGGCGCATCGTTCGCGTGGCCAACAGTTTTGTCTTCAAAGAGCCGGTTTTCAACTACTCCGGTGATTTTCCGTTTCTGTGGGATGAGGTCACGGTCCCGATCAAATACGGATCGGATTGGGAATTGGCCGACAGCCTTTTGCGGGCGAGTTGTGAGGAGGTCGTTGGCGAGTATTCCGAGGGAGCCAAGAAGACCTGGAAAGAGATGGTGAAGAACTACCACATTGAGAATGCCATGATAGACCCCTTCATCACCATGGTCGCCAACCACAATTGGATCGAGTTTACGGTCCGATACGTCACCGATTTTAAGAAGAGAAGAGCCACCAAGGACAAGCTCTTTCGCAGTATCCTCAAAAAGATCGACGCCAACGCCGAACGCGTGGGTCTGGCTTCGGCTACATTCCATTTGGTGGAATCACCGCCGATGATGAACGTGCGCATGTTTCGGGATGAGCGGGAATCGCTCAAGGACAAGTCGGGACCGCTCTAGGCCTTGCAGGTCGGGCTGCCGCAGCCCTCAGCCTGAGACTCCTTTAGAGTGTGCGCTTCTTGGCTCGCTCGGAGACCTGATCATAGACCGCCGAGAAGATCTTTTGCCACGACGCCTGATCAATTTTGGGTTCGGGTATGGCCATGCGCTCGAGAGTGAGTCCCGTTTTGGGGTTCGTATGGCTCGGAAAGAGAATGGGAGCTTGCAAGTGGTTGGCCCAGAAAAGGTCGACGTTGAGTTCAACGCTTTGTTGTTCGAGGCTCGTTCCGATCGAGTCTTGATCAACGGCCTCGTCTTCTGCGGTGAAGTCCTGGTTCCAACGTGACACCAGGGCCTTCTCGACCTCATCGGCGGAGCGCCCTCGGAGCAGAAACAGCAGCCAAGGGTCGAGGTCGAGTTTCTCGGCGAGGGCGTAGGCCGTGGCGGCGAGGTGTTTACAGGGGACCGCTCGGTCCTTGCAGGTGCAGTGAAGCTCGAGATCGCTCTCCGCTTGGGGCAAGAGGCGACGGCCCGAAGGTATGAAGAAGTCCTCTATCTGAGGAGGCATTCGGCCAGCCGTTAAGAGGGCGGCTGCCGAGAGATCATCAAAGGCCAGTCGGTCTAGGCTCTCATTCCACTCCATATTGGAGAAGGGTTCAAAGAAGAGGTGGCATTGGTAGTCTTCGCTGCCCCGAACCAGGCTCTTCACGCCGCCCGGTTCCACCTCGAAGTCCAAAACACGGCCCTGTTCGAAGTAAGCGTGTCCGCGTTTGAGGCGGGTTGTCATTCCCAAGCGCTCAAGACTTCTCAAGAATCTCCCAGACCACCAAGTGGCACCGTGCTTTCTGGTCACGCGAGCTCCTCCTTTGTCAACGTTGTGCCTGGTAGCAGCAGGTCCGATAGCTCCCGGTCGTTGAGTTCGGTCAGCCATCCGTCTCCATCTTCGATCAGGTCTTGCATCAGACTCTCTTTCTCCAAGAGGATCCGAGCGATCTGTTCTTCGAGGGTTGCCAGGGTCACGAATTTGAAGACCTGAACGGTCTGGGTTTGCCCTATCCGATGAGCGCGATCCGTGGCTTGGGCTTCGACGGCAGGATTCCACCAGCGGTCAAAGTGGACCACGGAGCTGGCTCGGGTGAGGTTGAGGCCCACGCCGCCTGCTTTGAGGGATATACAGAAGATTCGAGGACCGATACGACTCTGAAAACGATCGACCATTTCGTCGCGCTTCTCTCTGGGAGTGGCTCCATCGAGCAGCAGGATCTCCTCACCAAGGAACTCCGTGAGAGCGATCTTGAGATGTTTCAGCATGCTGGTGAATTGGCTGAAGATCAAGACGCCTTCGTCTGGAGAGAGTTCCTTGAGAATTTCAAAGAGGCGATGGAGCTTTCCTGATCGGGACGGCTCCCAGTCGCCTTTTTCCTCGAGGAGCGCGGGGTGATCGCAGAGTTGCTTGAGCCGCGTGAGCAGTCGCAGAATAGCGCCTTTTCGATGGAATCCCTCCAGGTTTTGTACGCTCTGGAGAGCTTCTCGCACTTCCGCCTCGTAGACCTGGGCTTGTTCGGGGGTGAGGGAGCAATCCACGGTCGTGTCCACCCTCGGTGGGAGTTCCGAGGCTATCAGAGGGTCCATCTTGGTTCGACGCAGGATGAAGGGTCCCACCACACGCTTGAGCTGGCGCTTGATGCTGGTGTCGCCTCGCTTTTCGATGGGGATGGCAAAGCGAGACTGGAAGCGTCGTTTGGAGCCGAGAAGCTCGGGCTGAAGAAAGCGAAAGAGGGTCCACAGGTCCTGCAGTCGGTTCTCCACCGGTGTCCCGGTCAGAATCAGCCGTCCCTTGGCTTCTAGTTTGGAGGCCAACTTGGAAACTTTGGAGTTGGGGTTCTTTATCTGCTGGGCTTCGTCGAGCACGATCAGTTGCCAGGTCCGGTCCAGAAAGAGCTTCTTGTCGCGGGTCAGGAGGGCGTAGCTGGTCAACAGGACGTCGCACTGTTCCAGCCGGGCCTGGAATTCTTCTGGCTTCTTGGAGCGCTCACCGTGATGGATCTCAAAGCGTAGCTGAGGGGCGAAGCGCGAGGCTTCGCGCTGCCAGTTGCCCAAGACCGAAGTGGGGCAGACAAGAAGCGCTGGTTGGAGTTGCTGGTGCTCCTTGAGGGTGCAGAGAAGGGCCAAGGTCTGCACCGTTTTGCCCAACCCCATGTCGTCGGCAAGACAGGCACCGAGTCCCAGGTTCTTCATGAAGGCAAGCCAGCTATAGCCCCGTCGTTGGTAGTCGCGCAGATTGCCCGAGAAGCTGCTCGGTTCAGGGAGTTCCTCGAACCGGTGAGCCTGGTCGAGTGGCGCCAAGCTTCCTTCGTACTGCAGTTTGAGCGAGGACATCTCTGAGGCGTACTGCATGGCTTCTAGGAGCGTTCCCCGCCGAGGCTGCTTGTCGATGAAGCGCAAGAGTTTCATGGTTTTCTTTGAGTCGAGCCAAAACCAGCGTCCTCGGCTAAAAAAGAGGGCTGTAGGGTTCTCTCTCCAGGCGGCGAGCTGTTCGGCATCGAGCAGGGAATCGTTGACCACGAGTTGCCACTGGAAGTCCAGCAACTGGTGAAGGTCGATCCCACTCTGGCCGCCGTCTACGAGTCGCAACGACGCCTCTGGCGCTTGAGCTGTTTCGAGTCCTTCGGGAGCCAGCAACTCATAGCCGTAAGACCTCAGGGTTTCGGCATTCGTGCTCAAGAAGTGGGACATCTCGGAGTCGCTGTAGGTCAAAGGCGATGGTGGTGTGGTCGCCAGGCTTGCCCCCAGAACGGGAAAGAGGCGTAGGGCGCGGCCGAATTCCCGCACTAGGTGGAGGCGGGGTGAGGTGTCGGGTGGGATGAGTTCTCGCGGGACGGTGGCCGGGGCTTGCCAGCCGGCCAGGGCGTCGA
>CAZVVF010000481.1:0-4392 GCA_964630575.1 uncultured Burkholderiales bacterium
GCAAGGTCCGCGAGGTGGCCCGCGAGACCTACGTTGTTTGGGGCGAACCTTCAGCCTAGCGTCGTTTGGGGACGAGCCAGCCTGCTGGAGGTCTACTTCTCTCCGAGCTTTTTGAGTTCCTTATCGGGGTATCGCACTTCGTAAAACAGGTGGAGTCGACCGCTGCGTTCACCGCTTTTGGGAACCACCAGGTTCAGCGCCCCCAAAAGTCGGTTCCAGAACCCGCGACAGAGTTTGCCTTGATCGTCAGCGGCGGTCTCCAGGTGGTACCTCACCGGTCGGGTGCCATAGATCAAAACATCAAAGTAGACGAGCAGAGGATGACCGGCCATCTGCAGGGCGACCTGAAGGGAGGGACCCTTGGACTGAGGTTGGGTGACAAAGGCTCGCTCGACGAGCGAGTCTGGCATTCGGTTGTGGATGGCTTCCTTGAGCCGATTCAAGAACTGAGCTTCCAAGGTGGTAAGGGATCGCATGCGGCTCTAGACCCCGGCGGCCTGCCATGCGACTCCGGCTTGGGCGAGAGCTTCACGCTGCATTTCAAAGAGACGCTGAATGGCCTGCCAACCGGCGTCGAGAACGGCATCGAGCTCCTTTCTGCTGAAAGGCTCTCCTTCGGCTGTCCCTTGGACTTCGATGAGACCGCCGGAGGATGTCATGACGAGGTTGAGGTCGGTTTCGGCGGCGCTGTCTTCGGGGTAGTCGAGGTCGGTGTAGACCTGGCCGTTGATGATCCCCATCCCTACGGCCGCGACCTGATGCTGAAAGGGGATGTGCTCTAGCTTGTTTTCTTGGCGCAAGGCGTGACAAGCCATCACTAGGGCGACCCATCCTCCAGTGATGGAGGCGGTCCTGGTGCCAGCGTCGGCTACGATCACGTCGCAATCGACGGTGAGGGTGCGCGGGCCGAGTTGTTCGAGGTCGGTAACCCCGCGCAAAGAGCGTCCGATCAGCCTTTGGATCTCGTGGGTACGCCCGTTGCTCCGGTTGAAGTCGCGACGACTCCTCTGGTGGGTGGAGGCTGGCAGCATGGAATACTCGGCTTTGACCCAACCTTTGTTAGGCTCGTTCATCCATTTGGGTTGCCGCTCTTCAACGGTTGCCGCGCAGAGAACGCGGGTTTGTCCCGAGTGGACCATGACCGATCCGGGGGCGTAGGGTAAGTAGTTTGTTTCAAACTTCCAATTTCTAAGTTCTGTGAGTTGGCGATCGTGACTTCTCTTCATGCTGGGCTGTTTCCCCGCTCGATCGAGTCGGACCTCCAGTAGGCCAGTGGCCGACGGTCGCTGGAGGATTCGCTGGAAATCGAGTGCAATGACAGCCTTATGGCGATGCAATTATCCGATGAGCGAATTAAGCGAGAAATGGGTGAACTCACCACCGATCTCGCGGCACTGTACGAGGCTAAGTATCCGCGTTTTTACAACGCCCTAAAGGGGCTCAGTGAAGAACGGCTGATCGAGCAGATGATCGAGCTTTGCGATGTTTTTGACCTGCACAAGAATCTCACTGCAGAGATCGCAAAGCGTTACAAGGAGCACCGGCTCCGTTCCGGCTCCTTGGAGGACCGAGATTGGCCGGAGAACTGAGAGTCGTCGAGGGTGGGGACACTCTCGTAGCGCTGATCACCTGCCCCAACGAGGAGTCGGCACAGGCTCTCTCTGAACAGTTGGTAGCTCAGCAGGCGGCAGCCTGCGTCAATATGGTCGCCGGACTGACCTCCGTCTATCGCTGGCAAGGCGAGATTTGCCGGGACTCGGAATGGCTTTTGATCGTGAAGGTCACCGAGGAGAGTCGCGCCTTGGTGGCCGATATTTTGAGCCAGTATCACCCCTACGACGAACCGGAACTGGTGTTCTTGCCCATCCACTCGGGAAGTTCGAGCTATCTGAGTTGGCTGCGCGAACAAGTTTCGCCCCTTCCCAGGGGGGTAAGAGGACAGCGCGCCTCGAACAGCGCGCGCAAGGAAATTGAGGATTAAGCTTGAGGAGGAAACGATGACATACATTATTACTGAGCCGTGTATCGGTGTGAAAGACGCCGCTTGCGTAGAGGTTTGCCCGGTGGACTGTATCCACTCTAACGACGATGCGGAGATGTATTACATCGACCCGGAAGAGTGCATCGACTGCGGAGCCTGTTTACCGGTTTGCCCGGTAGAGGCGATCTTTCCAGACGACGACATACCTGAAGGTCAAGAAAAGTATTTGGAGATCAACGCCAAGTTTTTTGAAAAATAGACGAAGCACAGATCGCAAATTTAGGGAGGACCGCTCTTTTGGGAGCGGTCTTTTTCGCTCCCTTCGGTGGGGCATGAAAGCTCGCGAGGATGGTGTAGATTGTTCCTCCTAAGACCAGTGAGTCGGCATCCTGGCTAGAACATAGAGGGTGTGCTGAGATGGTTTGTCAGTCTAGTAGCGCCCCTTTTGGTGGTCTTTCTCCTGACCGAGCACCCACAGCTTGTGGGCCAGTCGTTTTATGGCTTCAATTCCCGTGAAGTTCTCCTTATTCAGGCAGGCATTCTTGCGCTC
Source organism: uncultured Burkholderiales bacterium (assembly GCA_964630575.1). Classification (GTDB taxonomy): domain Bacteria; phylum Vulcanimicrobiota; class Xenobia; order Xenobiales; family JADMJV01; genus JAEXNA01. The sequence goes on from CAZVVF010000481.1 coordinate 2,532, forward strand.
ACCACGCTTCTCAGCTTTTTGTTCGCTCGCTCGCGAGCGGTTTTGGTGTCCCTGCTAACGCTGGTCTTCGCGGCTATGCTGCCCGAATTGCGGGAGTTGGACTATGACCCCCAGATGGTGAGCTTGGCTTTTTTGGCCTCGGGACTGTGTTTGGTGGCCGCGCCTGAAAAGCGGTTCCTCAAAATGACGAGCCTGATTTGGCTGGGTTTGTCGGCGATTTTTGGGGTGGGCTTGCTGACTGTGGGCGAACTCTACGGTCGTTCCTACATCAATATGCTCATCTTGGCCCTGGTGGTGGTTTGGGGCGCCGCCACGGTCTGTCTGCGGAGCCGCTCTGGTGGGGGAATGGGCGAGAGCCTGATGATGAGCAGTCTTCTCGGTGCAGCGTTTGCCGGTTGGACCCTCTCTTTGGGTCCAGAGAGCCTTTCGGCCACAGGCTTTAGGGTTCTCTGCGCTGTGGCCAGCCTGCCCTGCTTAGCCAGCGTTGTGGAGCACAGCTTTCGACTGGCCTATATCGATGAACTCACCGAGATTCCAGGGCGCAGAGCGTTGGTGGAATCCATGGATGACCCCGACAGCGTGTTCACACTCGCCATGCTCGATGTGGACCACTTCAAAAAATTCAACGACACTCACGGCCACGAGGTCGGCGACCACGTTTTGCGGATGGTGGCGGCGCGTCTCGCCACCGTGGGGGCAGGCGGCACAGCCTACCGTTACGGTGGGGAAGAGTTTACCGTTGTCTTTCCCGGCAAGACCTCCGATGAGGTGGCCCCGGAGCTGGAGCGCCTGCGCGAGCTGGTGGAAAAGTCGCCCTTGGTCCTGCGCGGGCAAGACCGACCCAAGAAAAAACCGAAGACGCCGAGCCGCTCAAAGAAGAAGAAGCCCTCAGTCCATGTCACCATTTCCATCGGGGCGGCCACTCGTTCTAAGAACGAGCACTGGGAGAGAGTGATGAAGCGCGCCGACGCGGCTCTCTACAAGGCCAAGGAAGAAGGCCGCAACCGGGTCTGCCAGGCGAGCTAGAGCGCTTGAGCTCCCAGCCTCTGATCGCATCGCTTCAACATCATGTTTACATCCCGGCAACAAATTGGTTTCAATTTTGAAATAGTTTGCATGAGACACTACTGCTTGGAGATCGAATGAGTAGAGGCACAATTTTAGCTCACAAACACACGCTTTGCGAAGCCTTCACAGGCTTCTTCCGGGCTCTGGCTACGGAACGCTTTTCTGAGGTCCGCAACTGGCTGCATCCCGAGCTTGAGCAATTGGTGAGAAACCAATGCGAACGCTTGGGAGAAGGCTCCTTCTTGAGAGGTCTCCGGCACGGACTGGGTTCAGCGACTCAGCGAGTCCGCTTGGGCGCGAGCCAGGCCGAAGGGGCCAGGCAGATCAAAACCGAGCTCCTCTCGCCGACAGGAACGCCGGCGGGAATGGTCCGCTTTGTCCTCTCCCCCGATGGGTGGAGGATCTATTCTGTAGAGGTCTGGACGAGTTCCAAGGGTGGACCACCGAGTCGCCCTAGCCCGCAGATTCAGCAGCAGCGGACTCAGACACAGTCGCGACCGGTGATCGCGCAGCGGCCTCCTAAGAAGAAGAGCCGATCGCGAATGCCCAAGATGCTACCACAAAAGTGGCTATCGACCATCTGTCCCTCACACTGAGGCGCTATTGGCTCACACTAGAGGCACTATCGGCATCCTTCCAGCGTTGAAGCTGGTCCAGGATGCCTTTTACTTTTTCTAGCAGAACGCGCGCTGGCGGGTACTCGGGTTTGCCCGCGGCCACTCCGAACAGCCCTTCCATGATGAGGGCTGAGTTCTCGTGCTTGGCCTTCCACTTGGTGGCTACCCACAACTTG
>CAZVVF010000482.1:0-4391 GCA_964630575.1 uncultured Burkholderiales bacterium
AGGGCTCTCCCAAGCAAACTCCCAAAAGTGCGAAAGCCAAAAGGCCACCTCTCCATCCAATATTCTTCATCAAACCTCCTTGGACTGTTTTCGAACTCAGCCGGTTTAGCACGCGGTGCTCAAAGCCTATGAGCTTTGGCTGACAGTTTCTGGCAGTGGTACCTTTTGAGTCTCTCACCGCACCTGCACACCCAACCAGTTCCAAAAGACCTGCTCAGCCACCACAGGAATTCCGTACGCTCGAGCCTTTTTGGCCTTGGTGGATTTGGAATGAACATCTCTGGCCACCAAAAAGTCGAGCTTTTTCGAGACACCAGTCTTCCACTCCATGCCGTGCTCTCGGACTAGCTCCTCGAGTTCCTTTCGACTCAAGGACCTACCGTTGAGCTTCCCCTTGAGCTCTCCGGTGATGCAGATCCGCTTGCCTTTGAGGTCTCTGGGGTAGAGACTCTGACTATCCAGGGGACGCAGATTGATGTCGTCGATACCCAACGCTTTGGCCACTTTGTTCAAGTGGTCCCGCTCCTGTTCCGAGACGAAGCCGTCTTGTTGGGCCACTCGCACCAGTTGGGCCAAATAGTCGTGATGGGCCTGTTCCAACTGCTCCTTGCCCAGGCCCAGACCTCCAGCTAGGTTCACCAGGCTCTCGGCCTCGTGATCCTCTAAAATAGAGTCGGCAAACACGTCGTCTAGCATTGTGTAATACTCGTCCAGGTTGGATTGGCCGGGGTGTCGAGGTAATCGCTCCATCAACCGCGTCAAGATGGGTTGGCGAACAGGTGGTGGCTGACTCCTGGAATACGTTTGACCTCCGATAGGGAAGGTCACCTTCGGCCACTCGACCTCAGGCAAGTCTTCCAAGTCCAAAGCTTCCAGGTAGCGGGACACCAACTCTCCGGTGGCTCGGGCATCCGACAAGGCCCGATGTGCCTCTATAGGTATATCGAGGCGGTGACAGAGAGCGTCGAGCTTGCGAGGTAGGTGAGGCTCGACCCGGTTTATGAGGGTCAACGTGCAGAGAGAGTTTACCTCGGGTAAGCGACACTCTAGACGTTCGAATTCGGCACACAACATACGCCAGTCGAACTGGAAATTGTGAGCACAGATGATGTCGGAGGAAGTCAAGAAATCCCACACAGAGCTCGCCACCTTGTCAAAGGTGGGAGCGTGAATCAGATCGCTTGCGGATAGACCGTGCACAAAGGTATTTGACACATCTCGCTCCGGTTCGACTAGTGTCTCGAACTCTCGCAGCACCTGACCTCGTTCGTCGCGCTGCACAATCCCGATCTCCACGATACGGTCTTTGGCCGGGCTAAAGCCCGTTGTTTCAACATCAATGACGGTGAAAATCATGTTCTTTCTCCCAAAATTGGTTTCAGTAAGCAGAGCGTAAAAGAGAGATGTGACAGATCCTGTCAGTCTTTGGGGGGGCTTGGCCCCCGTTCCCTCTAGTCCGGAATCCAGTGAAGCGTAAAAGACTCGAATATACCAAAGATTTCGGCGGGATAGTCATCATAGACTTCAGTATCCCAGAATCCCATAAGAACGTAGCTCCAGCCACCGTAACGAAATGTTGCTACGTAGCCGTCCCTAGCACTATCCTTTTCATCCTTTGATCTCACCGTGAAGATCGTTGCCGGAATCACTTCTTCCGTACCGGCGTGATGAACCTCGAACCACTCTTCGTCTAAGATATCGAAGTCATTCTCAATACTACAAAGAGCGTCGATGGCGAGCTGTCTGGCACCCGATTCCTGCTCAATTTCCAGGACCCCAAAAAATCCGCCTTCGGCTTCGTCCGAGAGTGCCAATTTAAAGGTGTCGCCTTCAGAGTCATGATCACGGTTCCAATCCGCTCCGGCGAGAACAGAAAATTCGTCGTTGTCTCGCCAGAACAGTTTTGTTGTTGCCGTTTCCGGTTCTGTAATGACCAACACGCCGCGTTCATTGTCGATAGACCAGCCGGGAAGCCTGGACAGAAACGTCTGTCCGAGTAAAAGACCGCTTTGGGGAGCGCTGAATATGGCCGCTTCCACGTTGTGGAGCGTGGTTGAGCCTATGCTAACTTCCTTGAGGAGCACCGTGTGTGCAGTGACCGTAGACCCATCCGCTAGAATGTAGGTTTCCCCTTCTGAGAGCACGTCGGCAGGAGTTAGCGTTCCACTCCTGACCAGGGTGGAAAAGAGATCCGGAGTGATCGTGATCGCTGCAGCTCCGCTATCTAGCGTGAAATTGAGCTTCAGTGTATCATTGATGATTACGGGAACTTCGAGTATTCCACTGGCAGACCGAGTAAGGATGATTTCATCTGCCCAGGTAGGGTGCAGAAGGAAAGTACATAGCGCGGTGACTAGAGCCGCTTTCAACCGGAGCTTCAATGGTGCCATCTGCTCACACCAACCGAATCCAGAAGTCGTTCTTGATTTCTCGACTGCTCAAACCCGCCTCCACCGCCGAGGTGGTCCGACCCACTGGCTGAGACGCTCTCAACTCGGCTTGCGCCCCATCCTCAGAGGGCTCTCCCAAGCAAACTCCCAAAAGTGCGAAAGCCAAAAGGCCACCTCTCCACCCAATATTCTTCATCAAACCTCCTTGGAACCATCCCGTCCGGAACTCTCGTACCGGAATGCGGGAGTCTTTCTACAACACGCTCTTTGAGACCGCTGACAAAACGTGTCAGTGGATGTTGGCTCTTTCAAAACCCCTCAGTCGGGACCGGTCAGCCCCCCGGACACAAAAGGGAGGCCAAAGTTCTCTCAAGGGTTTTGAGGGGGAAGCCGATAAGCCCGTCCAGCAAGAGAACACCTGGCTTGAGTAGAAGGGCGAACAATCTGAGATGATGAGATTTAAGAACAAGACAGTCCTTGTGACCGGTGCCTCTGAGGGCGTGGGTTTAGCCTGTGTCGAACGGTTTTACAGCGAGGGGGCCAATGTCGTTTTGCTGGCTCGTCGACCGGGTCCCTTGAGCGAAGCGGCCTCTCGATTTGCGCCGGAACGTTGCCTGACTCACAGTGGCGATGTGTCGGAGGTCGCGAGTTTGAAGGCGGTGGTTCAGGCCACGCTGGAACGCTTTGGCTCTCTGCACGGCGTGGTGAATAATGCCGGTGCGCATTTTCGTGGAGCCGTCCTCACAAGAACTTGCGAGGAACTGTCCCAGATGGTCGACGTCAATCTGCGGGGCCCTATCGCTCTCACCTCGCTCTGCTTGCCTCACCTGATCGAGAACGGTGGTTTTGTGGTCAATGTGGCCTCTCTTGCCGGACACGCTCCCCTGGATGGTGCCGCGACCTACTCGGCCACCAAGTTCGGTCTACGCGCCTTCACTTTCGCTCTCGCCGAGGAGTTGAGGGGGACGGGAGTGACTGTGTCCGCGGTCAGTCCAGGTCCGATCAGCACCGATTTTATACTCTCGAATATCGATGGAGTGGACGACATCGTATTCTCTCAGACAATGACCACGGCCTCACACGTTGCGGCTATGATTTGCGACTGTGCTCAGGACGGGGAGCGGGAACGTTCCTTCCCACCGTCTGGGGCCAAACTGGCCTTGCTCGGATACTTGTTCCCGAGCCTTCGACGCTTGCTTGGGCCGCTGCTCCGACGCAAGGGGCGTAAGGTCAAAGAGGCGTTGCGCGGGTCTAGGTCCTAGTCGAAACCGAGCTCGATACCGCAACCAGCCGACGAACAAAGCCCCACTAGCGTGGACCTGACGTCTCCGAGGGCACTCTCAAATAGCCTTTAGGACATGTTTTGCTGCCCGATAGGCCGATGAGCAAGAATCGATAGGGTATAGGGGCTTCATCGAAGGGCCGGAAGAGGTCCATCTCATGACAGTTCAACTGGCGCTATCAAACTCGACCTCTCATGCTTGTTCCATGAGGGCGGTACCCGGGAGTAGGGTCGGGCGGTTGTTCGTCATCCACGATGCTATGCGCTCGACACGCCCCCCTTTGGATGCCCAGGGCTGGGGCGAGCTTCTCCAGGTGAACGAGAGGACCATCCTGAGGGATATCGCCTTTCTTAAGAACGATCTTGGGGCCCCGGTTGTTTTCGACACCGAGCTCAAGGGCTACCGCTACGAAGACAAACAGATTCAGTCGGCACCCACGATGAAGCAGTCAAAGTGGACCCGTGTTCTGGACCTGGTCCACAGAATTCACAGCCAGCCAGGGAAAACGGCCAAAGAACTCGCCGAAGAGGCTGGTATTGCTGAACGGACCTTCTTTCGCTATCTCCGAGAGATCGAAAAGGCTGGTTTCCCCGTTTGCAAGGAAGATGGCTATCGTCTCGCCTGCGACTCTCTTGGACCAGAAATGGATCTTTCGCCTCGCGAACTCCTCCTGTCGTTCTTTTCGGGGCAGACTCCTGAGGCTCAGGGGGAAGGGGCT
>CAZVVF010000483.1:0-4387 GCA_964630575.1 uncultured Burkholderiales bacterium
ATTCCTGTGGTCTACGACCTTGGGTCGGGAATGCTCACCAAGGTGGTGAGCGGTGAGCCTGTGGTCGGCGAGTTGGCTGGATTCGATCTCACGGCCTTCAGTGGTGACAAGCTGTTAGGGGGGCCGCAGTGTGGCATCCTCATAGGGGACAAGGCTCTCGTTGAGCTTTGCCGACGCCACCCGTTCTACCGGGCTTTTCGTTGCGACAAATTGACCCTGGCACTCATGGAAGAGGCTCTGCGCCGTCACGCGAGCGACCCTCGATCGGTGCCCACCGTGGAGCTGTTGACCGCCCAGGCTGATTCGCTTCGAATTCGTGCAGAGAGATTGCTGGAGGGCTTGAAGGACCATCTCGGCGAGACCTTCGAGGCCCAGGTTGTGGAGACCGAGTCTCAGGTCGGTGGGGGCTCTTTGCCCGGTGGCACACTGCCCTCTTACGCTCTGCGATTGACCCCCCCAAACGGTACGGAGCAACGATGGCAGCAGAGGTTCCGCGAGGCCGAGACCCCGGTCATCGTGAGGTTGGAAAAAGGGAGCTTGTACCTCGACTTTCGCTCCCTTGCGGTCCAGGACGATGAGGAACTCATGGAAATGTGTAGAAGAATTTTCACGTGAAACATTTTATTCTCGGAACAGCCGGTCACGTTGACCACGGAAAGAGTTCTCTGATCAAGGTCTTGACCAACGTCGATACCGATCGCTTACCGGAGGAACAGGCCAGGGGGTTGTCCATCGACCTCGGTTTTGCGCCCCTACATCTTTCTGATCCTACAGATCAGGGCAGGGAGCCGTTGCATCTCGGTGTGGTCGATGTCCCTGGTCATCAACGCTTCTTGAGAAACATGATCGCAGGCGTGGGTGGTTTCGATGCCGCTCTACTCGTTGTGGATTGTTGTGAGGGTGTGAAGCCCCAAACCCGAGAGCATCTCAAGATCCTGGAACTGTTGGACACTCGCAAGGGTGTGGTCGCTCTCTCCAAGTCGGACAAGAGCGACGATGACGGGATTGAGATCGCTCGCTGGGAGTTGCAGGAGTTGCTCAAAGGCACGTTTCTCGAAACGGCGCCTATCGTGGCGACTTCGGCCCACACGGGAGCCGGCTTGGAGGAGCTGAAGTCAGCCCTTTTCGAGGTTTTGACGGACCTACCCGAGCGCAACAGGAAGGGAGTAGCGCGTCTACCTATCGATCGGGCTTTCAGCAAAGTTGGCTTTGGTGATGTGGTGACGGGCAGTCTCTGGTCGGGTCGATTGAGCGTGGGCGATGAGGTCGAGATACTGCCCCTTGGCGAAAAGGGCAAGGTGCGAGGCCTTCAGGTGCACGGGGTCGCAGCCGAAGTCGCTCTCCCAGGGCAACGCGTGGCGGTCAACCTTTCGGGGTTGTCCAACGAGTCTCTGAAAAGGGGGCAGACTCTGATCTCCCCGCGCGGGGCGTTTGCGACTGGGACACGCTTTGTTGTGAGCGTGAATCTGCTCGAGTTCGAGGCCAAGCTTTTGCAACGAAAATTTCGGGCGACCTTTTATCAGGGAACCTCTCATCATCAGGTCGGTATCAGTCTGGTGGCATCCCCTGGCCAGGAGCCAGAAGTCTTTGGCCAACTCTTGTTCAAGGATCCCGTCTTGTTGTGTCGGGGTGATCGCTTCTTGTTGAGAGATGAGACCGATCAAAGACTGCTAGCCGGAGGCACAGTGCTGGCTCTGGACGATAAGCCCTTTCGCAGGAGCCAGGCCAAGCGGTTCTTGAATCGGGCGCGGGCGCTCGCTGGTGGGGGAGAAGTGGGACGAGTGCTTCAGTTTCTCAACGAGCGGGGCGGTTTTTGCAAGGAGGCCACCCTGGTGAAGCAGCAGGGACTCTCGCAGAGCGAGTGGGAGCGGCAGCGTGGGCTCCTGATAGAATCTGGTCGTGTGCTCCGTGTGGGTAAAGACAAGTGGTGGGATGCGGAGCGGTTCTCTCAACTCTCTCAACGCATTCAGGAACTTCTCGACAAATTGGTGGAGGCAGCCTGCTGGAAAGGGGGCTGGAAGGCTCAGGAGTTGGCCTCCCTGCTGCAGGTGAAGTCCGGGCGCGACCAAGGCTTGGACGATGTGCTGGACTTCATGGTCGAGGACAAGACCCTCCAGCGCCAAGGGCCTCACTACGCCCCCTTTGGTCATCGACCAACATTAGGTAGTGGAACGATGAAGCAAGCCGAGCGTATCCTCGCTCTTCTCGAGCGCGATGACTGTTCACCGCGCAACTGGGAGGCTTGCTTGAGCGAGGTCGCCGGCCAGGACAAAGCCGTCAAGACTATGCTGGAGGACTATCTCTTCGGCAACGGCAAGGTGACGCGCCTGTCTGATAAGTTGGTGACCACTCCCGAGGTGATGGACCGAGCACGCCTGAAGTTGGCCGAGACTTTTTCCGCTGGCTTTACCGCATCAGAGGCCCGTCAGGCCTTAGAAACGTCTCGAAAGTTCATCATTCCTATTCTAGAATGGATGGATCGCCAGGGGTTCACCGTGCGGGTGGGCGACGAGAGAAAGGTCGCGCCCCTACCGGAGGCGATAAATCTACTCAGGGGAAGGGGAGGCCTTGAGCCGGACCCCGAAGCCGAGGGTTGATGGCGTCACCTAACGACTACCGAAAGCCGCGCAACAAAGAACTCCTGGACCTTGTTTGGAACCTTCCCCACCCTCTGAGGGTCAAGGACGGGGACGGCCGGATATTGTGGCAGAACCGTTCGGCTGAGACCCTTGAGGACGATGCTTCTTGGTCTACTCATTCTGTCCGTTGGCAGAACTTGAAGGCGGTTCTGGAATTGACGAGCCAAGGCCAGGCGTTGCCCTCCATGGCGAAGTTCAAGGAGCTTGAAGCCGAAGTCTCACGGCTCAAGAAGCAGCAGCGTCAAACCGCGCGCAAGAAACGCAAGGCCGAAGATTCCGCTCGCCGAGAGGAAAAGTCGGCGCTCGAGGTGGCCAAGAAGGAGCGGAAGCTTCGTCAGCAGATCGAAAAGCTGGAACGCGAGAACTCCCTCCTCAGCAACCGCGTGGAACAGCTTGAAGAGGATAGAGATGAGGCTCGCCAAAGCCTTGCCGCTCTAGAGGTGTCCACCACCCAGGTCGCTGACACGCCTGCCTCAGAGGATGTCGTGGCGGACCTGGAGAGTCTCAAAGTTGAGCTCGACCGCGCTCGTGAAGAAGCCGCCCTGAGGCTTCAAGATGTGGAGCGTCATCGCGCTGAAAACGCTCGTCAGGCCGAGGCGCTTCTCAACGCCCTGGAGCAGGTGGAGATTTTGGAAGGGGCCCTCTCGAATGCGGAGCCTGCCGCCTTATCCCTCGCCTCAGACCCCAGCCTAGATCAGCGCCTGGCCGCTCTGGAAGAGGATAAGAAGACCCTCGAAGCCTGGATCGAAGAGCTGGAGCAACGGGAGGCTGGTTCCCAGAAGGCCAATCGGGAACTCCAGCGCGATCTCGAGCGACTTCAGCGAAAGCTCGATGAGCGCCAAGCCTTGGCCGAGGACACCGCTGTCTTGGCGAGTCTAGAGAGCCAACTGGCCGAGAAGGTCGCCGAGTTCGACGCCCTGGAGGCTGCCCTGGAGAGGGAGCAAGCCTCCTTCCTAGAGGAAAAGCAAGAGTTGCAGGGCCGATTGGCCGCCCAAGAAGAGGACCTAGAGCGGCTCAAGGCGTCTATCAAAAAGGCTGCTGCGCCGAAGGATGACTCAGAGCTTCGCGAGGAACTCGCCGATATGAAGGCCGACCTTCAACTCGCTGAACGCCGCGAGAAGCGTTTGGCGGAAAAGCTTCGGACCTTAGAAGAACTCCGGGCCGAGCACAGCGAGGTCTTGAACCTGCTCAAGGATGATCTCAGAGAGAGTCGCGAACGCGAGCGCGAACTGAAGGAGACCCTCAAGCTCTACAGTGATTTCCGCAAAGAGATGGATTCTACGCGGGCCGAATCGAAGTCTCTGAAGAGCCAGCTTCTGGTCTTGCGTGAGACTGAGGCGAGACTGGAGAGAGAGCTCGCGCAAGCCCGCTCTCAGCCCTCCCTGCCAGCGCAGATAGACCCTTCTGCCGAAACCATCTCCATGTCCAAGACGGTCAAGAATCAGATCGATTTCTTGAAGCAGAGACTCAGCGGAACCGAGAAGAAGCTCGATGAGACAAAAGCTCTCTTGGAGCAGGAGAGAACTCAGAGCAAGTCCTCCAAGGAGGCTGAGAAGCTAGCCTATCAAGATCCTCTAACCGGCTTGCCCAATCGCAACATGGTCGAGCGCTACCTCGTTTACGCTCACCAGCAAGCTCGAGCGAGCGGTCGGGCTCTGGGTCTGTTCTTGATAGACCTCGATGGCTTTCGCCTCTTGAACGAAACCTACGGTCGAGCCTGGGGTGACACGCTGTTGAAGGCTGTTGGA
>CAZVVF010000484.1:0-4384 GCA_964630575.1 uncultured Burkholderiales bacterium
GAGTCGGCGGGCGCCTTTGGACTCTGCGCGACACCTTCGCTCCCGGTGACTATGTGGAGGCGGGTGGAATGCGCATACCGAGCTTTCATCACTTGGTCTTAGACTACGCCAAGAAGTTCGGGCTCGGCCTCAATGTTTTCCGTGAGAGCAGCCCCAAGGGCTTGCTCTATTGCAACGGTATCAAGACCACTCAGGAGCAGTACGACAACGACCCCGATCTCTTTGGCTATGAAGTGGATGAAGCCGAGCGTGGCTTGTCGGCGGTGGAGTTGTTGGGGCGCGCTCTCTACCCCATCATAGAGGAGTTGGAGGAGGGCGAGAGTGGGGCCTGGGCCAAGATCTGCGCCGAGTATGACGATTACTCTCTGCTGACCTACCTGCGCCAGAAAGGTGGGCTCTCAGCGGCGGCTATCGAGAAGTTGGGAGTGCTGACCGGACTCGAAGGTTGGATCAACATGAGCCTCATAGAAGCTCTGCGCATGAGTGGTGAGCACGCCCCCGATACAGAACTCTATGAGATTGAGAACGGGAGCGATCGCTTGCCCAAGGCCTTTCTGCCTCAACTGGGCAGCAAGATCCGCTTCGGGGCGCGGGTGAACCGAGTCGAGCAGGACAAAGACGGTGTCAAGGTTTTCTTTCGCAAGGACCCTGACTGTGGGGTCTTTCACAAGAGCGCCGATCGGGTTCTTATCACGGCACCCTTTTCTGTGGTTCGCACCATGACGTTTTCCCCTCAGTTGTCCTCTCCCACCCGACGTCTGATTCGCGAACTGGGATACGCTTCCAGCACCAAGGTGGTCATGGGCTTTGCCAGCCGTTTTTGGGAGCGAGAGGGCATCGAGGGCGGTTCGAGCCACACGGACCTGCCAGTGCGCAACATCTACTATCCCAGCCATGGAATCGGCGAGGATGGTCCAGCCACACTTTTGGCGAGCTATACCTGGCATCACGACAGTCTGCGTTGGGACTCACTGAGCGAGGGTGAGCGCCTCCGCTTGGCGCTCTCGAATCTGGCGGAAATCCACGGTGACCAAGTCTATGATGAGTACATCGGCGGACGCTCCCACAGTTGGCTTCTCGACCCCAACGCCATGGGTGCCTACGCTATGTTTGAAGAGGGCCAGGAAGCTGAACTCTTCAGCCTGTTCAATCGTCCCGAGGGGCGCATCGAGTTCGCCGGTGAGCACCTGAGTCTGATGCACGGTTGGATTCAGGGGGCGGTCGAGTCGGGTATTCGCTCGGCAGCGAAGATTCACGCCTCTTAGAAGCGCTCTGTGGGTTCTGTTCGGCTCTTCTTCAGAAGCTCTGTCTCTCTCATGTCTTCGAGGAGGCGCTGTCCAGCTTTGCTGCGGAAGTAGGCCTTGGTGGCTCGTGCCGCTGAGCCGGTCGCTTGCTTGAGCTGAACCTCAGCGTGGCGTTCATCGGAAAGGGCCATGACGTAGTTCACTTGGGCATCGGAGACCAGCCCTAACCCGTTGAGAAGCTCGGTGTATTGGCTCAACCCCGCTTCGTATCGCTTGATGGCCAACTGATAGTTGAGGACGGCCGTCTTGGCCTGACGCAGGGCGAGGGTGGAGCGCTGCCTGGCGCCTTCGCTATCGGAGTAGGCTGTTTGCAGTTGCAGAAGAAGTTGCGACCGAACGTTGGCCCACTGTTCTTGGGCCTCTTGGACCTGGGCCTGGAACTCGCTGATCTGGGGTCCTACGGTGGGATCGAACAGGGGTATGGTCAGGAGCAACTGAACTTGCCAAAGACCAGAAGCGTAGCCGTAGTCTTGATATCCTTGCAGACTGGTACTGACCCCGAGGTTCGGTGACATACGCCGGCGGGTCGCCGTTATGGAGGCGGAACTGGAGTCTTTCTGTGCCGATATCGAGAGCAGTTTAGGATGGGTGTCCAGTTCCGACACCGCGCGATCATAGGGGGGGAGTTCCACTGGGCGAGTCAGCACATCTTCCACGGGACGAGACTGGATGTCCTCTCGCTTGACCCCCATGGCCTGGGCGAGTTCCATGCTGGCGTTGCGCAAGGCGTTTTCGGCTGCCGCGACAGCCGCTTGGGCCTGGGCGAGTTGAATTTCTGATTGGGTCACATCCACCAGTGACGTGGTCCCGCCTTTTAAGAACCTCTCTGCCACACCGAGGCTGAACCTCGCTCGGCCCAGGTCCGAGTTTCGAACCGCCAGGATGTACTGTTTCTCCACGACCGAGAGATAGGCCGACTGAATGACTTCAGCCTGGTCGACCCAGGCTGATTCAAAGTTGAGATAGGCGGATCGGAGAGCGCCGCGCGCGGCCTCCACTCGGGCGGCTCGCTGGCCAAAGTCGAAGATGGTTTGGCTGAGGGCTATAGAGGCATTGGCACCCTGGTCGAGGTCGAAGTAGGATACGGCATCCTCAGTGTTGAGGGGGCCGGCTAGAGCCGTTTGAGTGGATTCTGCCAAGGTCGAGGTCAGGGTTGGATAGTAGAGTGCCCAAACTTGTTTGTAGCGCGCTTGTTCTTGCAGGACCTGAGCCCATTTGGCTCCTAGAGCGGGGTGGCTCTGTTGGCCTTGGTCCAGACACTGAGCCAGAGTCAAGACTTGCCCCTCGGCTTCGGGAAGAGGCGGCAGGGGAGCCTGTTCGTGCAGCAGAGTCTCGAGTTCAGGGGCCGTGGGCGGAGCCCAGGGCTCGGCCCAGGCAGCAGCCTGGCAAAGGACCAGCAGGCAGATGATCAGGGTGCACCTCATACCTGGGCGTCGGCCTTTTTGTGAAAGTGGCGTTTGAGCCATTCTTTAAAGTCGTGGGCAAAGGACATCGCCACTGGGACGAGCAGAAGAGTCAGCAGCAGGCAGAGGCTCTGGCCGCCAACGACCACCATGGCCATAGGCGATCTCATGGCTCCTGTGGGTCCGGCTGTGGCCACCGGCAAGAGCGACACCACCAGGATCACGGTGGTCATGAGGATGGGACGAAATCGGTCCTTGTTGGCTTCGATGATGGCTTCCTGAAAACAACGCCCGCGAGCGACAAGAACATTGGTTTGCTCGATCTGCAGAATGGCGTTTTTCTTGACCACTCCAAACAGCAAGAACATTCCAAGGATAGAGAAAAGATTGAGAGTCACGCCGGTGGCGACCAGGGAGAACAGCGCGAAAGGCACCGAGAGGGGAATGGTCATCAGGATGATCAAGGGGTCCAAAAAATCCTCATACTGACTCGCTAAGACGAGGTACATAAAGGCCAGAGCAAGGACCAGCGACTGCAGGGCCCCGGTGGCGGTCTGTTGGAGAAGTTTGCTATTTCCGTCTGGCACGACCTCGTATCCCGCTGGAGGGTTCAAGGACCTGAGGGCGGCCTTGGCCTTGTCGGTGGCTTCCTGGAGGGGGAGACTGCTGGCTAGGTTCGACTGGACCGTCACCTGATAGCGCCGATGCGCTCGGGTGATGGTGGAGGGGCCGAGTTCGGTGCTCAGAGTCGCGACGTCTCCCAGACTGACGGGGCGGCCCAGTGTATCTTGGCCGATGGGTAGAGCCCCGAGGACACTCGGCTCGTTTCTCTGTTCTGGCGCAACTCGAGCGATAACATCGTAGCTGTTGTCCTCGTCTTGGAAGGTTGTGATCTTGGAGCCACCCACGAGAATGTCTAAGGTCTCGCCGAGTTGCTGGGCGGTGAGACCCTTTTGCGCCATGCTCAGGCGATGGAGGTTCACCGCAACTTCCGGGGAGGGCTCTCCCTGGTCAGTATTGAGGGCCAGGAATCCTTGCTCTTTTGAGAGCTTTTCTATCAACTGCTGAGCCAGTTTGTCGAGAACTTGGGTCTCTTGGCCCTGGATAGGAAAGGTGAAGTCCCAGTCTGCTGTGGCACCGACCGAGGCACGCAGATCGGCACAGGAAGACAGCGCAATTCGGGCGTCATCGATGGATTGAAACTGGCTGTAGGGTTTGCGCTTGTCGTAGTCGGTCATCTTGACGTAGATGGTACCGGTGGTCAGATCGGTGTCGTCTACGGTGGTGAGGACACTCTCGATGTGAGGGAGGTCCATAATGGTCTTCTCGATCGGTGCGAGGGCTTCTGCGATACGCATCGGAGGCCAACCCTGGGGAAAACGAACGGTAACGCTATAGTGGCCCACGTCTTCGGCGGCGGTGAACTCTTTGCCCACGATCTTTGCTAGATAGCCGCCCCAAAGCAGAGTGGCGAAGGCCAACAAAACGATCAAGAATCGCCACTTTAGCGAGAAGCGGAGCAACATCTCATAAACCTTTTGCATCCACTTCTCAACGGGACCCAAGGGCGTGGGACCTTTGGGCTTGGGGAGCATGACGGCGCACAGAACAGGGGTGAGGGTGAAGGAGACGATGAGGCTGATAAAGATGGTGCTGGCCATCACGATCCCCCAAGCT
>CAZVVF010000485.1:0-4377 GCA_964630575.1 uncultured Burkholderiales bacterium
CACCTTGGGATCCCGGGAGCTCAATTGGACATCTTCTTGACCTACACTCTCGATTTTGGGGCCACTTATGGAGGGGTGACGACGCTTGCAGGAGGTCCCTTTGAACAGTTCGAGTCGCAATTCCGCGTATCGCCTGATGGGCTGATTAGGACTCAACCCGAAGGGAACCTCTCGATCGAGAGGCTCCCTTTTTGTTATCCCTGCCTTTTGAGGACTTGCCCGACTCGCCTGTAAGTCTTGATGCCCTTCATGGACCTACACTTTGGCTTCTGAACGGTACCGCTCTCAAGGATGTTAACAATTTTGTAATCTCGCTCAAGGAAATTCAATAAAATGCCCTTCCAGGAAGCTGTACTTTCTGAAGGACAGGAGAGTAAAACTTATGGGTGTAGGTGGAGCAGGTTCAGCCGCTGGAGGCAGTAGTGCAGGTGCAAGCGCCGGAGGCGGTGCTAGCAGGGGATCAAGCTCAGGTTCTAGCGCTAGCAAAGGAGCGACCGGAGAGAGTTCGGGAGCCGGCAAAGGGACAACTTCTGCGGGGGCATCCAGTGACAAAGGTACCTCGGCTGCCGATACGAGCGGGGACAGCAAAGGTCCAGCTTCCACCACCGACACATCGGTGTCCACAGATTCCATCGACGCTGCGACTTCACCGGAGGCTGCAGCCGATGAAGCAGCCGCTCAAAGTAAGGCAGAAGCCATGGCTTCGGCCATGGACGCAGCCGTTGAGACCAACAGTCAGACAGAAGCTGCTGTGAGTCAAGCCGAAGCCGCCGTAAACGCCGCC
This sequence comes from uncultured Burkholderiales bacterium, assembly GCA_964630575.1. GTDB lineage: Bacteria > Vulcanimicrobiota > Xenobia > Xenobiales > JADMJV01 > JAEXNA01. The sequence goes on from CAZVVF010000485.1 coordinate 785, forward strand.
CAGGACGAAGATGCCACTGAGGAGGACGTCGAAGCGGCCAAGGACGCTGCCGGTTCGGCTACAGATGCGGCTGGTAAAGGCACTGAAGCTGCTGAAGCCGTAGCCAATTCTCGTATGGGCTCTAAAGGGAATAAAGGCTCTACAGGTTCTAGAGGCAACACGGGGAGTAGAAATCGCAGTACCAACACCAAGGATGGTGTGATAGGAACGACAGCTAGAGCCGCGGCCATCGCTGGGAGCGCTTATGGGGCCGTTACCGGCGCGAGCGATATGGTCACTGGATCTGTTCAGGGACTGGGTCTGGCCTCCACTGGTATCGGGGTGGCAGCCGACACCGCTGCAGTGGCAGAAAACGGAATAGAGTCCGCTAAGCATTCATCTATAGCGGGCTCATTGGCTAGCAAAGCTGGCAAGCTGAGCTCTATCGCTAAGGGTATCGCCAAGACGGCCGGACCTCTGGGCTTGGCTGCCGGGACGGCCAAAGGACTCGACGAGGCCGTCAATGGGAAAACGGCTCTGGACAGAATGGCCGGAGTCGCCACAACCACTGCTGGAGTGACTTCTGGTCTGGCGGCTGCTCCCGCACTAGGTGGCCTCAAAGCGGCCTCTCGGGCTATGCCAATTGGTGGTGCCGTTATCACAGGCATTGAAGGACTGACTCAACTCAGCAAAGCTGAAACGACTCAAGACTATGTGGCAGGAAGCTTAAAAACGGCTTCCGCTGCGGCCTTTGCCGCAGCGGCAATTCCGGGTCCCCACACACCAGTGGCGATAGGTGTAGGCACCGGTGCCTACATCGGTGCAGTGGCAGCGGAGAACTGGGATGAAACGAAGGCTCTCGCAGGTGCCGTCGCAGACGGTGCCTATGAGGGTGTCGCTTGGGCTGGGGACACCGCCGCGGCTGTAACGGATGTCGTTGCAGACACTCTCTCCTCTGGTGCGGCTTGGGCTGGAGATGCCGTCACGGACACTGTCGGCGGACTGGTCTCTGGCATCGGTGGTTGGTTCGAGTAGTTTTCTGGAGTTTGTATGGGTTCTCGTCGCTAAGAAATTCAACCTCACCCTTGTGTGTGGCTTGGACTAGCATCAAAACCATCGGGAGCTCAGCTCACGGCTCCAAGGCTCCCTCGCGGACCAACCTGATCTGCTCGATTCCAGTGGGTTGCTGGACTCCGAGGATACTGGAAAACTTGGTCCGGAAAAAGAGTAGCTTGATGGGACGGTCGTCCCCAACGAGAAAGAGCCGCCACTTGCTTCGGTGCCGTCGCAAGTCAAACTTCATCACTCCGTAGCGGGCAGAGGGGACGATACTCTTGAGATAGGTAAGGGACGCTTCTGCCCCCACGCTGGAATCAAAATTGGATATTTTGAGGGTGAGAACAGCTTTGCCCCGGTACTCTCGAAGAGCAACTCCGGCGGTGAGATCGTCAAGATGATAGACTCCCATGACAATGTCGTACACCCGGTGGACCAGTTCAATGGGAGTTCCTTGATTATCGAGTTCTAGGTATAATCGATCGTCGCGTTCGTTATAGTCGTTTCTGGTCTTAACCAAGAGCACTTCATCGGCAACAGTAGGTAAGGCCATCACCAGGAGCACTATAACGAGGAAAAGCCACCGCATAGGCTGAGATACTGTTCTGCGGTACAGAAGGCCTTTCTCGCTCGAGAGCCTCTGGATGAGGATCGGCAAATCGTCCAGAGTCTTGGGCCAAGATCTTGGCATCCTTCTGAAGGTCGCCACCCTCCATACCGGAAGCTGTGTCCGAAAACTCTTATTGGGGTAGGATTTCGCTTCAGGCTGCAGGAGTGGAAGCCGCGAGAACCGCTTCTTCCTGAGGTAGACGCTCCAACCAGAAGTTTCTAAGCCAATCGTAGGCCTCATTGAGACTCTCGCGCGGCGAATCGAAACCTCTTGGTTGACCGGACATTCGCAGGGCTAAGTAGAGCCCTTCGGACACGATGTCTTTCTCCTCTTCGATGAAAGAAGAGGGTAACTGGGGAATTCCTCTGTCGTGGTGATGATTGAAGGATAGAAAGCCGATTGCATAGCGCTTTTCCTTGCTTTCAATTTTCTTCTTTGCTTCGATCATCTCTTGCTTCCAAACACTCTGCAGGGTCTCAAGCTTATGAATCTGCTCTGGAGACAAATTGTGCTCCTTCTCATAGAGTCTTCGCTTAGTATAGATTGATGAAGAGTGGCGCAAATCGTGGTTATAGAAGTCCCCGCCGGGTCTGTTGAAACCATCGGCTGGTGCTGGGTCACCGCTGATGCCCAAGAGGAAAATATCATGGGGGATTAACTGCATGAAAACGCCCGGACCTAAGTCCTTGGCTACAGGCAGTGTCGCCATTTGGAACTTCTCCGTGTCGTATCGTCCCTCTTCGAAGGCCGGACGAGCAACTCGCACACCGTCGCTGCTCGACGCTTTGTCAAACATATGGGTATCGTTGTTCTTGTAGCGTTGAAACTCTTCTTGGATAGAGCCTTGCTCGTATCCTAAGAAGGAACGGTCCAGGCGCAGGAAAGTGCGGTCGAACAGGCTGAGGTCTTCCCTATCAAAATGACCCAAGACGCGGGCACTAAAGTTCCCCAATTCGTTGAGGCGACGATAAGAAATCTTGCCGCTCTCCACATGGCTATCAATATCCTTTTTCAGGGTGTCGAGATATTCCAGTCCAACCTTCAGGTCCTTCCCTCGACCTTCGTTGCTAAAGGGGTTGATAAAACTCCCAATGGCTGCGAGAGCTGCCATGAGACCGCTCTTCTCACCACTGTCGGCCAAGCTCGTCGCGGCCAATTTCTTCTTAAGAATTTCCACTTCCTCATCGAGAGTGGCACTGATATCTTTGAGGACCGGAACACCGTAATCGCCAAACTCGAACTGGTAAGGGTCGTCTGGGGTGATCAACTTTTGGGCTTCAAATCGCTCTTCCAAGCCTTTGAAGAACTTCGCCGGGTCATCCAGGACCGAGGACAGTTGTGGGTTCTTTTGCGATTGAATCTGATTTCGATGCTGGTGGATCTTCATTTGCTCTGGGGAGATCGCCAAACGAGGATCACTGGGATTCACGACCACATCTTCGGAACGAAAAGAGTTCAGCGATTTCGCATCATACTTAGTGACATCGCAATCACCATTCGCCAACATTTGGGGGGAGTTGGCCGCCATGCGTCGCTGTATCAAAGATTGTGGTTGAAAGGGGCTCGTCTTCATGAATCCTCCTGCTATGGTCACACTATGACTCACGGCCCTTAAAAGATGCTCACAACGACGAGTCATCGACTTCAAAACCAGGTTCGTCAAGCAGTTCCCGAAACGACAGGTGAGCTTTCCGAAAAGCGCTTCCCAGTTGAGTTCAACCTCAGTGAGGGCTGCAAATTAAAGAGGCTAAGCAGTCGTCGAGCAACTCACGACACCTCGCGAGCTTGTGGCGAAACACCGCTTGCATACGCCGATGCACTATCGTTTCAGAGCGCGAGGCGCCTCAGGTGTACCAAGTCGACTCGGTCGTGGTGAAGCCGGGTTTTCATCAAGCGGCACGCTAGCTCAGGGCCGAACCGCCTTCGTTCTCGATGACCAGGTTGTTCT